>CAYQZC010000132.1:0-3130 GCA_964421945.1 uncultured Pseudomonadales bacterium | reverse complement strand
ATACGGTACCATTCGTTTGAATGCCATAGAATCAACTTGCGCTAAAACTGATTTGATTACTTCGGCTGAAATTCCAGGAATCACGATCTGCTCAGGTTTTTGCTGTCCATCAATCAAGCTTGCCAAAACTTGGTCCGCTACTTCATAACTAAATCCCATTTCAGACTCATCGGTTTGTTCTGACCATAATCCAGCTGAGGGAGCTTTTTGGATCAAATGCTCTGGCAACCCCAGCCATTTTGATAACTCTCTGACTTGAGTTTTGTAGAGGTTAGCAATGGGTTCAAAATCTGAGGCAGCATCACCAAAGCGAGTGAAATAGCCAAGGTAGTGTTCTGATTTATTTTCGGTGCCGCATACTAGCCCATCGAGCTTCTTGGCGTTATCAAAAACCACCATCATTCGGGCGCGAGCCATCAGATTTCCGGCTCTGATTTTGGCCTGTGGATCATGAGGCATGACGACATCTAAGCCTGTGGCTTGGGCAGCAGCAGCCACCATCCCCTCAATCTTGACAGTTTGCCAGCGACTTTCTGGAATCTGATTCCACTTCAAGATCTCTCGAGCGTCAGACATATCTTGGTTTTGATACGGCAATAACAGTGGCACCACCTGGTCAGCGCCAAGTGCTCGAGTCAATAAAGTCACCGCCAAGCTCGAATCAATGCCACCAGAAACTGCGATCACCGCAGTAGTTTTATGGTGACTTACAAAAATGTCTTTGATGAAAGAAATAATCTGTTGACTAATCTGGGATGGTTCAAGGAGTGGAAGTGTCATAAAGATGATGGAGTTTACTATACTGGGCGACACTTGGTAACACAAGCTGATCGATCGCTGTTTCATTTGCCGTTTTTAATGCCAGCTGTGCTCGAGCTTCAGTCGAAGAAGCTGGCCATGGCGAAACCTGTTCTTGGAGTTCCATGCCTGGTAATAGACCCACGATCGGATACCCAGGTCTTGGATACACCAGTACAGGATACTGGGCCAACAACTTTTGGTAGTCGTACCATTTTGGGAAATGAGTCAAGTTATCTGAGCCAATGATCCAGTTAAAGTGTTTATCAGGATATAACTTGCCAAAATGCTCTAATGTTTTCAATGAATAACTGACGCCAGTTTGTTCTATTTCGTAAGTGTTGATCTGCACTTGTGAGTCCGAAAAGCCTTGGGACAACAAATCAGCTTTCATCAACTCCACCATCACCACTCGATGCTTAGCGTCAGATAATGATTTTGAAAATGGATGAGCCTTAACCGGGACCAACCAAACTTGAGCCACTCGCCCAGATCTGAGCATCTCACTCACCACGTGGGCATGACCTCGGTGTGGCGGATCAAAAGCCGCCCCCAAAATTCCAACCTCTTCCATGTCAGGCTTTCTTCTTTGATTTTGTGGCACGTGATTTTTTGGCTGATGGACTTGCTTTTTTGGTAGCTGTCTTGGTGCTTTTTGATCCCCCATCGGCGCCCATAGCTGCCGCTTTAGCTTTTTTCTTGGCTTCTCGCTCAGCCTGCATGGCTTCCCATTGTTTGGGTGTGATAACTAAATCAGGAGCTGGCTTCTGCCAACTTGCCCAATTGCATTCTGGATACCGCGCACAACCATAAAACGATTTCCCCCAGCGACTAGGCTTGATGACGATCTCACCTTGCTGGCACAGAGGACATTTTTGATCTGGTAATTTTTCGACAATATTTTCTGTAAAATTACACTCTGGGAACCGGCTACAGCTCTTAAATTTGCCGTACTTTCCAGATCTGATCACGATTTTTCCGCCTTCAGCCTCTCCACAGGTAGGACAGGGCTCACCAGTCTCGACCACCGGGATTTGGACTCGGTCGGCATCTTTAGTAACTGATGCAATAATTTTGGCAAGAGGTTCATAAAATACTTTGATGACTGAATGCCACTCTTTTTCTCCTCGAGCGATCCGGTCCAAGTCTTCTTCCATCTCAGCGGTGAAATCATATTCCATAAAAACTCTAAAGTGCTGTAACAAAAAGTCAGCCACTGCCATGCCTACAGAAGTAGGTACAAACCGTTTCTCGACGCGCTCAACATAGGCACGATCTACCAAAACAGAAATAATCGATGCATAGGTACTTGGCCGACCAATGCCTCTCTTCTCTAGCTCTTTGACTAAAGATGCATCGTTATATCTGGCTGGAGGTTGGGTAAATTTTTGGGCGGCATGCAATGCTTGATACAGTAAATTCTGTTTCTCAGTTACGTTTGGTAATAATCGGTCATCACTGGCAGGAAATAATTTTGTCCAGCCATCGAAAGTCATGACTGAACCAGATGATCGAAGTGTAGCGGCATCAGATCCATGAGTGGCTGCGATCGTAACAGTCGTCTGATCAGACACAGCGGCTGCCATTTGACTCGAGACAAAACGTCGCCAAATCAAGTCATACAGTTTCCCATGTCGATCTGTCAGCTTGGCACCTTTGGCGGGAATCGCTGAAGAGTCTACCTTAATGTCAGTAACACGAATGGCTTCATGAGCTTCTTGAGCGTTTTTCGATTTGGTTGAGAAAGCTCTCGGTTGCGATGGCACATATTTTTCGCCAAATGTTTGACCAATATACTCACGAGCCATACTCACGGCCGGTACCGATAATGCGACTGAGTCAGTCCGGTGATACGTGATCAATCCTTCTTCATAGAGTTGTTGAGCTAAGGTCATGGTTTGTTTACTGGTAAAACCAAGTTTGTTGGCAGCGGCTTGCTGTAAAGTAGAAGTCGTAAACGGTGGTAAACTTACCCGCTCCCGACGCTTTCGCTCCACTGATTCGACCTGATAGTCAGCTTCTGGAAGCCAAGCAACAACCGGAGTGATTTGCTCTTGTTTTTCAGGATTAAAAGCACTTCCCTGTACTTGTACTACCCGAGCTACCAAGGTTTCTAAGGGTGGCATATCGAGCCACTCAGGCTTTTTGGTTGCTGATTCACCATTTTTCAAACCTAAAGCACCTTTGTCGGGAAGTGACAACAAAACATCGAGTTCCCAATATTCTTCGGCTACAAAAGCTTCGATTTCTCTTTCTCGCTCTACAATCAGTCGCAATGCCACTGACTGGACTCGACCTGCTGACAAGCCTCGACGCACTTTTCGCCATAACA
>CAYQZC010000131.1:0-3135 GCA_964421945.1 uncultured Pseudomonadales bacterium | reverse complement strand
GTGGCAAGTATGGGGAGGGTGGCCCACCCCCAATAATATAGTGGGTCTTAATCCAGGATCTGGTTTTTCATGTACGTGTCCGGCTACTGCCGGCTGTGCCTACGGCAGTATCGCTGCACCTCAGACCGGCGTCGATTTCTTTGTCACCAATTTGGCACTCAATGTCGGTTCTTGGTGGCAAATCAGAGGCGGAAACGCGTACTCCGAAGCCGAAACCGGAGCAGCTATGTATGCCAACTTGCCGGCCACTACTTGTGCGGCAGATGCTCAATGTATTCCTTACCTCATGACTCAAGATTTGGCTGATACCCCAGGCAGTGCTGGAGTACTCGTCACGGCAGGTGGTGACGTCGATACTTCCAGTGATCAAGGCTATCAAACTGCGAATGTCAATCAAGATGGGACAGCTTTCATTGCCCGAGGCACTTCCACTAGTCGTCTTCAAGAAAACTATGAATATTTCTACCGTCTTTATAGTATGGGCACGGCCGCACCTACGTTGACCGATGTCGATCCAGTGGCGGTACCAAGTGATTTTGCCAAACCAACAGCGGCTCCAGTCAACGGCCGTGCCTATGCCTACAACCAAGATTTAGCAATTGCAAATCCCTGGACCGTCAACGCCGACGAAAGCATCGTGATTTTCATTAATGGTGACTTAGACATCACCAACGCCGCTAGCGTCAACCAGGTCATCACCGTGGCTCCAGGTGGCTTCTTAGCTATCATCGTCAGTGGCGACATTCGCGTCAATCAGACTGTCGGTAACCCTAGCATTGATGATGAAACCACCAATGTGGAAGGAGTCTTCATCGCCAACGGCACCATCACCATCCAAGGTACTGGGAGTGGAGGAGACCGCCGTTTCGTAGGAGCTGGCAACTTCATCGGATGGGGTGGGATCGCCATGCCACGTGATTTCAGAAATAATGGCGTCGGCACCCAAAATAGCACTCGACCCACCGATACTTTTATTTTCAGACCTGACTTCATCGAAAATATTCCAGAACGGATGACTCGAGCCTACTCACTATGGCAAGAAACCAACTAAAACCTCGCCGGCAGTTAGGATTTACCTTAGTGGAACTTTTGATTGTGGTGACATTGACCGTGATGCTGATGCTGACGGCATCGACGTTGTTTATGACGTTTTTGATCGGGAATACCAAGACCTCCACTTCGCGACTAGTCAAAGCTGAAGGGGAGTACGCCCTTAATCAGATCGCTTTTTTGATCAGGAATGCTATTGAAATCGTCCAAATCACCGACATGACCGATCCAGGTTTCCCAGCCGGTATTTTGCGGACTTGTGAGCCTAACATGGGCACTATCGGGCTGAAATCAATTGATGGCAACATCACTACCTTGACGCGCAGTATCGACCCCAGTGATAACGATACCAAAATCGCATCAAATTCGAGTTATCTGACTTCGGGTGATTTGACTCTGACCGATGGCCCGACGTTTGACTGTACTCGCAGCGCCGATGGCAGTTCATACTACGTGACCGTCACGTTTAGTTTGCGCAAAGGGACTCCCGCCATCGACCAAGCCCGCGACATTGTGGAGCAACAATTTTCCACTGGGGTGCAGGTGAGGAGTTTGTAGGTGTAACACACACTAAGCTCTGCCTTGCTTCAGCACCTTCGCCATCCACACCAAATCGTCATAGGTTTTTTTGATCCGCTCAGGATAACCATCTTTCAGGATTTTTCCATCTTCACTAAACAGTTCTTCACAAAGTGGGAAATGCATATCTTTTCGGCAAGCCACCAATCCCATGCCTCTGACTGTAGTCACCAAAGCTTCGATCGCTCGCACCCCGCCCCAAGGTCCATTTGACACTCCGGCGAAAGCCACCGGCTTGTGGTTATAGTTTTCGAGTTCACTATCCAGCAAACGCTTCAAAGTCCCAGGAATACTATGATTATATTCAGGAGTCACGATCATAAAGCCATCGGCCCGAGCAGTGATTTCTGAATAGGCTGAGTTTTTACTTTCAGGATTATTACCATCGTAGGGCAGGGGATAGTCTGCAGGATCAATCAGAATCGACTCTACTTCTGGAATGGTCTGCGCCACTTCGTGCACCAGCCGAGCCGCGTGGATCGACCAGCGATGGGGCCGGATCGTACCGGCAATGACGGGAATAAAAAGTTTGGTAGTTTCCATGGATCCTTTCTGCTCGGGTGCCAGCTGACACCTGGTCCCTGTACCTTAGTAAGGTCGCAACT
The DNA here is from genome assembly GCA_964421945.1 of uncultured Pseudomonadales bacterium. Lineage (GTDB taxonomy): Bacteria > Patescibacteriota > Microgenomatia > UBA1400 > PJMF01 > BOKX01. The sequence continues at coordinate 901 of CAYQZC010000131.1, read as the reverse complement.
GTTGCACCACTCGGACTTCTGGGGTACGAGTGGCATCAGTCCAGTTCACCACTGAGGTGACTTGGATCTCAGTCGGGCTGACCACCACGACATCCACCGTCCGGGTAAATTCGACTCCAAAAGTGGCCACACCTGCGGCACAAGTCCCAGGCTGAAGTGCTAGAAATTCTGTCGTATTTTCAGGCAGATCATTGGCACAATACACCCCCGTGGCGATCGCATCATAAAAAGCTTCCCAGCCTAACAGGGTTTTTTCGCGCCGAAAAACTTCGATGGCGTCTTGAGCATACGTGGTGGCAAAAGCCCGATAACGAGCATCAGAAGAATTCTTGATCGAATATGATAAGCCTGCCGCGATGCCAGTCAGCACCACGCCCACCACCCCAGCCGCGATCAGGACTTCCACAATGGTTTGACCTAGCTGGTGCTTTTTATTGCTCAATAATTTGACCATCGGTAATTTCTCCTCCTGGAGTGACTGAAAAACGATACGTTTGTGAACCAGAAACCAAGTTAATCTGTCCGGCACCTGTCACTCCACCATGAAGAACCCCAAACTGCATATTGAGTCCACCTGTGATCACCACACTGGGGTTGGCCGGCATATCGCGTGTCTCTTGGACGATAGTGGAAATACTCCCGGTCCCATCATCACAGACCGCCCCGATTTGGAGCTGGGTGCCACCAGAAGTGTCCCTGACAAAATAACCTTGAAGCTTGGTACAGCCAGCCGGTCGGTCACCGACTCGAGCTCTGGTTTGAGCACTCCGTAGATACGTCTGGACTTGCTTACCAGCACCCAACAAAGCTTGTCTGTCATTGAAATTAAAGTAGGCTGCTATCCCACCACCCACCACTAACAAACTGATCACCATGGTTACCATGAGTTCGATCAATGTAA
>CAYQZC010000130.1:0-3155 GCA_964421945.1 uncultured Pseudomonadales bacterium | reverse complement strand
CCACAAGTGAAAGATTAGCCCAAACTCAAGATAGCATGCAAGGAATGGATAAATTGAGATTTTGGGAAAACTTACTATCAAAATCAAACCGAGATCCTGAGCTGGCACGCTTCATAGAAGAAGATCTGATTTCACTTGATGATTATTTAGGTGGAGGGAGCTTGTTTACCACTTTTGGAGCCACGGTCAAAGGTCCCGACGGTTCACCTGAAAAAGTAGTTATCAAAATGCTTAATCCAAACGCTGAAGAATTCGTCCGTTTATCGTATGATTTCAGCACCTCGGTTTTGGATGAAGTGGAACTACACGCCAAAGGTAAAACCAAGAAGAATGCCAAAGCCGCTCGGTCTTTATTAGATCTTTCATACGTCTGGTGTATCAAAGATATAAATGATGAAACATATGAGTATCTAGATGACTCATTCCGTACTACTGTTGATGCCTATAACCAGAAAAAGGGTAGCACAGCTATAAGAGCACCTGAAAGAATTCTTTCTACTAAAAAAGTCAAAATTGAGGCAAGGTTTGAGGGCACTACTCTCAATAAATATCTAGCCAATCAAAAAAATGAGGAAGCCAATAAAGCTGCTGTAGTCCAGTCAGTGATGGATTTCTTTGATTTCCAATTTGAGTACTCACCATTCGCAGCTGCTGATGGTAAGAAAATGTTTGTTTTCCACTCTGATCCTCATGCAGGAAACATTATGGTAGATCCAAACCAAGAAAATGTTGCACCAGGGATAATTGATAGAAGTATGTATCTGGTGCTTGAAGAAACTGATGTCGATTTATTCAAACTCTTAAAAGAGGGTGAGAGGAGCCGTTTCATACGGAGTTTTATAGATCGGTGTCTAGAAATCAATGGGATTTCTGGCGCTGAAGCCCGAAGAATAAAATACTCAATAATTGATCAATTGGGTGGCGAGCTCGTGAGACAAACCTTAGCTGGCAAAGCAGATGCTACCGCCTTTTTGCAAATCATTATGCAGGAGTTTTCACTGTTTGGTGAAAAATACTCGATTATCGAAAATACCTCAGGTAACACAGAAACTGAAATTAGCATACTTGAGCACGTATCCCAGCATCCAAATGTCAATGTTATGGAAATGTATGAGGCTTTACGTGATAGCTTAGCAGACCCAAATGATGCAGAGAAGAAAATGAGTTATAAGGAGTTCAAAATACTACTCCATACAATGAAAAAAAATGGTTTAGTACAAAGAAAAGCTATCGATGTGCCTTTGGAGTACCGATTGATGATCAGAAACATTTACGCCATGAAGAATCTCAGAGAATCCTGGATACCTTAGTAAGTTCCTCAACATCCCATAACTGTTTACAAACTTCGCAAACCTGCTATGATCTCTTGAAAGAATTTGGTGCACAGCATCATTCTTTTTGTCCTTTAAAATCCAACGTTTTCAATTCATTCAAAGGAGAATGAAGGTGAATACAAATGCCAAAGTGATAATTTCCATCTTGGTCGTGCTTGTTTTGGTAATGGTAGGGGTGGTCGTCAAACAATCACAAATAAACCCTGCTGACCATGGAGCTAGTATCGGACAGTATACGCCAAATCCTGGGGAAGGCCCTAAACTAAGTGGGTGGGTAGTCGAAACCATACAACTTGATCAAACTACCTCTATCATTAGTGATAGTTTACCTCAAACTATTAATGCCTGTGATCAACCTCAGACTAAAACCTATACCTGTACTGGAAAGGTGTCTGGCAGTTATGCATATGGTCTAAAAATCGATTTAGCAATCGGGACTGATCAGACTGTATCTGTGATGGCTGGACTTTCACCTGAAGTATACGCTCAAATCGGAGAGGAGCGATCAAAATCTGTTTCTAGATCTTGGACAGTCGATGAAGGCACTATTCAAACCATTAACGTCACCTATTTCGATTTCATCAAAAACGGATATGGTGTCGTTTACCACAATGTTGATGACATCACAGTCAACGGAAATTTCACCCATTTCACAGGTTCTTGTGATATCCAGATTGAGTTAGTGGAAACTCAACTTTGTAATCCTTCAGCTCCACCGGTAGTCGCCCAATCACAAGATTCTGACGAATCATCAGTAGTCGTCCAAACACCACAACCCAACACAAATGATTTCGCCTCGAATAGCAATGATACCGATGATTGGGTAGCAATCATTGACCATGCGTGGCTCAATCAACATTACTCAGTTTTCAAAACTGGCACCCCCCAAGATGCAGTCAAGTATGCTACTGACATCTGGGATAACAACTCCATCAACTTTGATGGGGGTGGTACTCTCAAACTCGAAACAGGGGAGTATGCCATAGTTTGGACTGATTGGGGTGGACAACCACCTCGTGATGCATTCGCCGTAAACACAGATTATGGTTACGGTGTTTTTCTTTTAGTTGGCGAAGGCTCTTGGAGTCTGTCAAAAGGTGGTGCTCATAAGTATCGATACATTTCCGACTCAACCTCGTTATATACCGGAAACGGTTTTGAAGTACTGATGGAAAATGATACGGTACACCCAGTCCGTATGGCAGGTGTTGGTAACGAACAATCATGCACCTTGCCCGCGGGTTGCAATGTGATTGGGGATCCGGGTGTCATTGGCACACTTAATGAAAATGACACCAACCCTAGTGCAGTGTATATCAACTCAGAAACCCAAATGAATCTGAGGGGAAATGAAACCCTTCTGAGATTGCCAGCATATGGCTACACGATGATTTCTGCATCTAATTTTAATCTGGAAGCTGATACCATTGAGCTTCACCTTCGCCAATCATCGACCCGAGAATGGTTTGTGATCATCAAAGGTGAGTCCACCATCCGTGATATGTTAATCACTGATTATGTCCCACTTTCGACACTGGTGACATTGTTTCCGGTGGCAGAAGCAGATGGGGGATTTTTCTCCCAGGTATATCTTCAGCAAAACGTTGATAACTCACATCAAAGTAACTGTAGTGGCGGTTGTGAACACGTCAGTGTAGTTATTATTGATCCCAATGATGGATCATGGTCCATCATTGATCATACGAAAGCTACAGGTTGGTCTCTCGTGGCCACCAATATCGCATCGTAATCGATCAAACAGAGCCCTCGATTTAAAAATCGAGGGTTTTCTTTGACTTGTACTATTTGGTATATAATATG
>CAYQZC010000129.1:0-3171 GCA_964421945.1 uncultured Pseudomonadales bacterium | reverse complement strand
TTGGCTCCTTCTGAGCGAAGGCAAAAACAGCTTTTGAAAGTCGCCAAGTCCCTGATATAATTACGGCCTAGTCTCCAGTTTTTTGGCACTTAGCATGGCGCGGTGGCGGAATTGGTAGACGCGTAGGTCTCAAAAACCTATGAGGCTTAAACCTCGTGAGGGTTCGATTCCCTCCCGCGCCACTCTACAAGTTGCATTTTTCTCTCCAACTCAATAGTATTGAGCTCATGAACGAACTCCCTGGCGTAGATCCTGGTAATGAATCAGAGCCCAATAAACAGCAGCCAAAAGATAAAAATCAAATTATTTGGTTTAAAACGGTAAACTTGGTTGATCAGGCTGAAGCTGCTGCCGCGGCAGGGAAGAATATCGATTGGGAGAGTGTGATTGCGGGCTTTGACGCTAGAGATGAATTGTTCGACTACCACGATGAGATGGCTATCGAGTTTACCCCTGAAGAACTCATCGGATATGCCATTGCTGTGATTACAGAACGAATTTATGAACTCGAGCAAAAATTTGAGTTGTTAAAAAATACATACTCAATGCTCGATAACTATGTTAATTTTCTCCATGAGCTGGCTGTCCACTTTAAAGCAAAAATTGATCCCAGAGAGTATCAAAAACTGCAGACGGCTTTAGAACGGTCGAAGGAAATGGCAAGACAAATTGGGGCGGATTTTGCGCGGTATGACGCCGCCGGTGAAAACCTGAGACTTACTGGTTCCCTGGGAATGGGGGCCTTTTATACTAAGGGAGAGCGCCTGTCCATGTATGGCGATAACGAAGAACAGACGAAAGCTGAAGATCGCGCCGCTCGTCGGACGCGTTGGCTCCAAATCAAGACAAATATCACCATCGAGCAATTGTTAGTCCAGTTGGATGAGGTCAAAGGTTATTTGATCCCTGATAGTTTTGTACCACTTGATCCTCGCACCCATCAACCGGTTTTTGGAAATGAAAAGTGGCAGCCCACACCGCCTGAAGATCAAATACATGCCATACTTGTGGCGTATTTAGATTTCATGGGTACCCCTGATCGATTTGATGATATTGAAAGAGTTGAGCTTGATATTATTCATGACGTCTTATTGGCTCACTTTCCAGATAATGTACTCCAAATCATAGCCGAGGTGACTGATTCTTATCAACTGAATCGAGTTTCCAGAGAGTTATATAACCTGTTGTTGCTGGTGACTGAGTTGGTTGAAAAAATGAAGAAGACCAGTCCCGAACAGTCAATCAATCAAGCCATTGGATTGGTGGAGTTTATGAATTTGCCGGTGGTGCTCGAGTCTGGTGGGTTGACTTTGGAGTACTGGCTAAAAACTACCGCTTCACTTGATACTTTGTTGACTCTTTTACCTGATAAAGAACTGGTAACGATGGTGGAAGTGCCAATTGAAAGGTCAAAATCTTGGCTAAAGAAAATCTTCACCGGAAATAAGATGGAGCAGAAAATCGTGATCACCGAGTCCACTTCATATCTTTTGAGGTTGCTGGATGAGGTAGAAACTGATTACAGAGGGACTTTGGAAACCTTGAATAGTAACTCTGATGATTTAATTTATTCTTACTATGAGGATGCTTTTGAGGGCTTTAAAAAAGTCAAAACTGAACTTGAACAACGCCTGGCGAACCTAACTGGTAGTGAAATTAGCCGATAACAGTGCCTTTTAAATGAAAAACCGCCTCGTTCACAAGACGTGAAGAGGCGGTGGTTTTTTTAGATGACGGCAATGATTGCCATCAAAAAAATTATAAAGAACGAGGCTGGTGCGAAAAAGTGGGTGTACCACGTTTCGCTCAGCTTTCCGGCCTCATGTGCCACGGTCGCCACCCCAAATAGGGTGAAGCCGATGGCAAGCAACGAAGCTGCGATGATTGATTGTGTTTCAAAAGCTACAATCAACGCAACCACCGACACTATCACGTAGATCGTTGGCGCGAAAAAGTGGGTGTACCACGTTTCGCTCAGCTTTCCGAGCTGGTGGGCCACGGTCGCCACCCCAAATAGGGTGAAGCCGATGGTGGTCAGTACCCACGCTACGACAGCTAATGGTTCCATTTTTTCAGCTCCTTATACGCTTAAATGGAAGTTCACTTGTGAGAGAAGTATAGCAAAAATAAGCCCAAAGTCAATAATTATAGGATTATTTTTGGGTGGTGGTGGTTTTCAACTCGCGAGAGTTCGATTCCCTCCCGCCTCAGATTGATTTTTAAGTGAGTTAGTTCTATTCTCAGTCTATGATCCAAGAAGAATATGACGACTTTAACCAAAGAGAACCTGACTCAGATCTGCGGCCCAACATTATCGCTGATATTTTAGAAACGCTTGACAAAGCTGATAGAAAAATTGATAAGTCAGGACAAACGGCAATTGATTGGGATGCCGTTATTTGGGACTTTGAAATAAGGACCGGTACCCTCAATGCAGATTATGAAGATGCAGAAGAAGTACCTGAAAAGAGTGTTAAAGAATTTATTGTCCAGGCTATTGAGCTGATAAGAGACAAGATTTATGAGCTGGAGCTAGACTTTGAACTGCTCAAAAAAAACTACTACCAACTGGTTTCATATCTTGAAATTCTGACAAATTTAGTAGATTACTACCAAAATTATCTGTCGCCAAGTGACTATCAAAAAGTGGCTCGAGAACTAGGTATAGTCACTGGTCTGTCCAAAAGAATTTCAAACAACTATCTCGAGCACCAGCGAGCAGGAAGTTTCATCACTTTGGTAGGCTCGGAGGGTATGGGGTTTGGTTACAGCAGGTCACAGAGACATGACATGAATGCAGCTGGAGAAACACAAAAGAAACAGCTGCAAAAGATTCGAAATCGTACCGCAATTCTTGAGGTGACAACAACTATCATGATTGAAAAAGTTCGGCTTGGGTTGTCAGAAGTCAGTGGCATACTTCAGGCTGCTTGGCAGGATTTAGCGATAGAGCCAGTGAGTGATGTGCCAGCTAAAACTCCGCAGGAACTGCTGAGTTCCTTGTTTGACGTGTATTTGCTGGCAATTGGTGATGAAGAAGATAACGAAGACGTCGAAGATTTTATTATTGAGCAATTTCCTGAGGGGCTTTTTTCTCACATCGCAGAGTATATGTCGGAACAGAACTATATGGTGGTAGATAGAAATTTGTACCACATGTTGTTGCTTGTC
>CAYQZC010000128.1:0-3177 GCA_964421945.1 uncultured Pseudomonadales bacterium | reverse complement strand
ATTGCTCAGCGAAGTGGACACGCAGATCGTGCCAATCCGGCATTTTAAGGATTTGGGCCTCGATATCTTGGTCAGTGTACCCTTCAGCCCTGAGGTGGTCGAGAAGATGCCTTTTTCCATAAGCGCGTATATGTTGTGGAATATTCACTGCTGTTACCCCTTTTTTTTGAACGAACAGAAACAGGGGTATTATATCATTTTGTCCCATAATATTGATGCAGAGGCTTGCCTGAGGTATACTACAACCGTTGAAAAATCCGAAACCATAGTCCAAGGAGGATAGGTAAAATGGGTTTTCATGTTTGTGAATGGTGCCATGCTCAACGAGGTGTTATACCTCTACGTTGATGCCAAGCGAAAAGAGCATGAGTACTCCAAAGCAGTGTGGCCGACGCGGCAATCGAAAATCGTCAATCTGATAATTGCGCTGATAGCGATCGGGGTAGCTTTGATTTTCTACACCTATTGTTACAACAACAGTCTATCTGGTGCTAATCACCAAGTGATTTTTAGTACCATGTTTGCTCAGTCACATTTTCCGGCTCACATCACGGTTTGGGAGTTGTTATGGAGCTTGGTGAGAATGCTTCTGCTGTTTACCAGCCTGACATTCCCACGCAACATCACTTTATCCTATACCGACAAAAAATCGACTAGCGACAACAGCTACGGCACCCGTTAAGTCGTGATATTTGTACATTTTGTCGCATATGATGCGGCTCCAGAAAGACTGGCAAGATTTCTCAGACGATGATTGGCGTGAAGTCATCAAGATGTCAGGAGTCCATGCGGTCTCCAACAACATCGGGGCCTTTGTGGCCTGTCTAACACGGGGACTGATCAATCCTGATTCGATTGATCTGTAACCCACCTGGGGATCACTTAAAAAGTGGTCCCTTTTTTTATGTCAAACTGGTTTTGTATCATTTTGAATAACTTATTGTATCTGTGGAAAAAATGTGATTATAATGAAGTATATGATAGAACGAAGACAAATAGAAAAAAAACTTAAATATTTGGATGAAGCTAGTACAGAACATGTCGCTGGCGATGCGACTGCTATCCAAGAATTTGTAGCTGAAATTCTTAGCTTGCCAGTTGATCAAATAGCTCTTAAGGAAGAGCTTAATGTTGAAGTAGGAAGACATAGATACAATCATAGGAAAAATTTGTTGACAGTTAGTCTTGAGATTCCGGGGTATCAAGGAATTCAAATTGTTAAATTAAGCTCATTCCTAGACAGTGTTGATAATCAAGAAAAATACCATCTATCAGCGGAAGATGTGATTCGTGAAGTGAAAGCTAAGCTAGCTAACCTCTCTGAGTCAAGCACTGAGGAAGTCTAGAATTATTGGTTTGTTGTTAGTTATGGGCAGGCAGAAAATTCACAGTTTGGACCAGTTCTGCTTCTGTATAATTTGATTATGACTGATTGTATTTTTTGCCAAATCGTAGCTAAAACATCGCCAGCTCATATAGTCTGGGAAGATGCTGATCATTTGGCATTTTTATCAATTTTTCCAAATACTAATGGTGTGACAGTGGTGATTCCTAAAGCACATCATGAGAGCTATGTTTTCGCAGTTCCTGATCAAGTAATGACCGATCTGATGTTGGCGGCCAAAAAAGTTGCTAGGGCTATAGATACCGCATTTGCAGATGTGGGGAGGACAGGGGTGGTTTTTGAAGGTTTTGGAGTAAATCACCTCCATGCCAAACTGTTTCCTTTACACGGGACGTTGCCAGCCGATGTGTGGCAAAAACGCACTGAAACGCGACAAGAATTTTTTGAAAACTATCAAGGTTATATTTCCTCACATGATAGTAAGCGAGCCGATGATCAAGATTTGGCAGCAACTGCGGCCCTGATCAGAGCTCAGATGGCATCTGAGTAATTGGTGGAGCAATGGTTGGTGTTTCACCATTTTTAGCATAATGGATAATGATATCGATGACTGCGCGTGTAGTGATGAGACCTTGCTGAATTAAATCGTGGTAATACTCAAACCAGGCGTTTAAAGTTTCTCGAGTATTTTCATCAGTATTTTCCCCCGTGAATTGAGCTATGAAAGCCTCGTGCAGGCTTCTAAATAAAGCAGCATCGCGAGCGTTGATAGTTTCAGTTTGAAATTCTTGCTGAATATGTTCTGGTGTTGATGGCATGTAGGCCTTTCTCTAGTGAAACTTGCTTGTTGTCTACTCTGGTCTGAAATGATTATAGTATAGGTATGATAGAACCTGAGCAACAACTCTCAACATCAAAAAGTATTGAACCGGGTAATTGGCTAGTTGAAAAAGATAAATTACCCAAAAATTCACAAGGTTTGCGTAAAGTAATTGGTTTGTATGGTTCTACCCACGCCAAGGCTGAGTGGCGGACTGAGGATGCTTTCACACAAGGCTTGGGTGAAAATGTGCCTAATAGTTTTAACCCTCGGGTAGCGGATTGGGATCCAAGTTATGCCGAACGTGAGGCCGAAGTCATGGCAGAATCAGCCGTACTGGTTTTCAGACTTGAGAATAAAGGACTAAAAGATGGTAGTTTAGGGTCTCTAGCTGAAATTGGTTTTGCAGCGGCGTCAGCAATTTTGCGTGGCCAGCAAGTAGTTATCTCGGTTGAAGAAAACTTTCAACAAAGTCTAGCTGAGAATCCATCATCACAAACACAATGGGCAGCTTTTGAAGTTTTATTGACTAAACTAGCCAAAGTCAAGCCAGACGCTCTTCGTTTTCATAGAGGTGATAATTTAACTGAATTAGGGCAGATTGCTACTGATACCTTGCGAAACCAAATGGAGAATCCCAATCCAAAGGTCGATTACCAAGAAGTTCTGAAACGAAAGCAGCAACGTCAAGTAGTTACTAGACCACACTTAGTAATGACTGGGTCAGGAGCTGCACATTCAAAGCATCTAGCTGCTCAGTTTAATGCCGAGCGAAAAGTGATTTTTGATAGCATTGATGATGCTGAAATCACCAAGCGCGACTTGACCTCTGGCTCGATGAAGGATGCCTGGGATTCCATTTACACCACCGATAATGTGGCAGCCAAAACCGCACTATTGCTAGCTGAGCTTGATGAAAAAATGACGGCAGATATTTTAGTTGTACCTGTCCACGATGAGTCTATGACCAAAGCTGGTACTACTGAAATGGGATGGTTTATTTTGAATGCGA
>CAYQZC010000127.1:0-3185 GCA_964421945.1 uncultured Pseudomonadales bacterium | reverse complement strand
ATATCAGTGGCCCATTTGGTAACACCCATCTAGCGGTTGGGATGGCCTACAAGGATTGTTTCCGGGGTGATGCTTCACAACTTACTAAATCAGAATGGGAAGCTCGTGGTTTTAATGACTCTGCCGAACACACCGACATTGTTTCTACCACAGACAGGACTGTGATCGCGGTGCTCACCTCTGGTGAAAAGCGAACCCTATATAGGGATGGCCAGTTTGCTTTTTATCAGCCATAATTATCAAAAGTGCTGCCTATGTCACGACAACCTGTTGCCTATTTTTGTGCTGAGTTTGGACTCCAAAGCGATCTACCTTGGTATGCTGGTGGACTGGGCATTTTGGCAGGTGACACGCTTAAGCAAGCGGCCGATGAAGCATTTCCCATGGTAGGTGTGGGTTTGTTATATCGTGGAGAATCTTCCCAGCAACACATCACCCCTGAGGGACTTCAAGAAGAATACGACAGTTTTTTTGATCCGGTTTCGGTAGGACTGGAGCATGTGTATGTCGATGGGATGCCACTTTTTGTGAAGGTACATTTGACAGAACTTGATATTTGGCTCAGATGTTGGAAAAAGACTTTACACAATGGAGTGGTGCTTTACTTGTTGGACACAGATACTGATCAAAATCAGCACAGTGAACGAAGTATTACTCATGAACTTTACGCAGGTACCGAAGAGTCATTAGTAAAGCAACAACTGATTTTAGGTATTGGAGGAGTCAAATTACTCCATGCTCTCGAAATACATCCAAGTGTCTATCACGTTCAAGAAGGTCGACCAGCATTTTTGCATTGGCAACTGATTCGCAGTTACATGGATGAGCATGGTTTGAGTTTTGAGGCGGCCCATGATCAAGCAAAGCAAAAGACAGTGTATACCAACCATACGCTAGTAGCGGCCGGTAACCAGAGCTATGACACCAGCCTGCTCAAGCGGTATGCTCGGTACTATGCAGACAAAATGGGTGTTTCAGTCGAGGCCTTGTTGGAGCCAGGTATGGAAGGGCCTGAACAGGGTTTTAACATGACTCGTTTTGCACTTAACACCAGTTGTCGTGCCTCTGGTGTCAGCCAAGGTCACACCAAACTTTCACAAGAACAGTGGCCTCAGTACAGTTGGTGTAATGTCACAAACGGGGTTCATTTCCCGACTTGGCAATCACCGGAAATTATAGCTAAAGCTGGTGATGCTGCGGCTCTGTGGCAGGCACATAAGGCTGAAAAACAACGTTTGATGGAGTTTGTGAGGTCCAAAACTGGATATGGATATAACCCAGACCATTTAGTCATCACTTGGGCCAGAAGGTTAGCTGGTTATAAGCGGTATGAGGTACTTTTTAATGATGTGACAAGATTGGCTAAAATTTTGAAATCCAGTGATCGACCTGTGCAGTTATTGGTGTCTGGAAAAGCGCATCGGATGGATGTAGCTGGCAAACAATCACTTCAAAAAATGATCCAAGCTATGCAGCAGGAATTATCTGGTCAAGCTTTGTTTATCCCAGACTATTCGATAGAAATCGCTCAACACTTAGTCAGAGGTTCTGACGTGTGGTTAAATATTCCAGAAAAAGGTAAAGAAGCTTGCGGTACTTCTGGTATGAAGGCGGCAAGTAATGGAGTGTTGCAGTGTACTGTGGCGGATGGCTGGACGGCCGAAGTTTCTTGGCAGGATGTGGGCTGGGAGCTCGATACTGATCAGATTCCTGAGCAGGTCTATCAGACTTTAGAAACTGCCATCGTGCCAGCATTTTACACTCGTTCCCCTCAAGATATTCCTGTCGCCTGGACCCAAAAAATGCAAAAAACGATCGAGCTATCGCAGCACTATAGTGCTAGCCGGATGTTACGTGAGTACGCCGAAAAAATGTATTTCTTGAGCTAGTTTATTCAGTGGAACTGAGCTGAGTTGGTGCAAATTGTAACAATTTAGTATAATACGAGGCTTTCACTTTTTGATTTAACAAGGAGCAATAAAAGTGAAGACCAGATATTTTGAGGTCTCGGCGGATTTTAAAATTGATGGCACCATTGTGCAGTCTGGTACCAAGAAGACGATCCAAGTGACAAAAGGTACCATGATCAGTATTTCTTGGTCAGGGTCACTGGTGACCCTGAAGGTTGATAAGCAGGGGTATCTAGTTCTTCAAAAAGATCTTGATCCTAAGATGCGTCACCTGAAAGAAATAAGATCAACTCGCCGAGTCTAACTTTTCTTGCCCCGTTCTTGTAGCAACGGGGCTTTTTTATTGTTTTGTTTGCTACTTTAGTTGTTTGAAGTCCTATAGTAGGATACTACAGTTAAATTGCAAGCCATTTTTTTATGGAGGTCGAAAGTGACTCAAGAGATGAGTGGTTGGATTGCGAATAATGCTTTTACCTTGTCTGGCCTAGTCAGAGGCCAGAAACGAAAGGTCAAAGTAGTTGCTGGAGCATCGGTCCAAAGCACATTTCAAGGTGAACGGACTTCGTTGGTGATCAAGACGGTAAACCCGTCTACCCATCGGACAGCGACTGTTAACGTATCGGTGGATAGCAATTACTATCGGGTCTGGATCAAAAACCAATTGACCCCAGTGATTGCTCAAAACCAAATCTAACTTTTGCCTCAGTCAAGATTTTGACTGAGGCATTTTTCATGGTGATCCCGGACTAGGGTTCGAACCTAGGATAACAGGGTCAGAACCTGTTGTGATGCCACTTCACTATCCGGGAATCAAAATTGCTCAATTTTTTAAGAACTTTTTCACTATTGATTGGTATAGTAACAACCATAAGTATACCAAACTGTCCTAGAAAACTCGAGAACATGTCACAGATTCTCATTGTCGAAGATAGTCCAGCGCTCGGACAGTTATTATCACGAGTCATGCAGAATCAAGGCCATCGCATTGATCGAGTGACTTCGGTGAAGACCGCTCAAGCTTGTTTAGACCATAAAAAGTATGATATTGCGATTATCGATCGAGGTCTCCCAGATGGTGATGGTATTGATTTGGTAGAACAGATTCATGCTGACTCATTTAATACTCGTCTGATGGTAGTTTCCGCACAAGCTCAAGTCAGCTCCCGGATCGAGGCATTCAGGGCGGGAGCGGATGATTATTTAGTCAAACCTTTTGATTGGACTGAGCTTGAATTGCGATACAAACGCTTGTTAAGTATGACAAAACAACCTGTG
>CAYQZC010000126.1:0-3199 GCA_964421945.1 uncultured Pseudomonadales bacterium | reverse complement strand
ATAATTATGAAATCCACTTGGGGAAGGAAAACGTCGGGATTCTTTTTTCTCGGCTCGGCCTGAGTCCCCATAAACTCATTATCGAGACTGAAAAATCAGATCGCAAAACCACCCTTCGTCATGAGCAGATGCATAACTACAATTTGCATTTTCGTGATGGATTGAGATTTTTTAATATTCACCAAGCATTCTGGGGGGAGAAAGGTACTCGCCTCCAAGTTGCTCGATTGCAGATAGCGGTACAGAATCAGGATTGGGCGGTCGCGATCCAGCAAGGCAAGGAGTTGATACCGGCAGCACTCTCCAGGGCAAAAGAAGAACTTTCTGCTGATTTTGAATCGACTGATTCATTTCGTTACATTCGCTCGTTAGAGTTGGCAACGTATGCTGCTGATGATGATAGTAGTTATAATCCCTATCCCTTTTTACGTGAGGTGGGGGTGAAACGAAAATTATTTGGGGAGACTGAGGCTGGAGTCGAGGCATATCGGGCGATTGTCGAAGAATATAACCATCAGCTTGATAAACAAACGATTTTTTTGGCCAAACTTTTTGAGGCAAGTAAACAAGTGCCAGCCCATTACCCAGATATGAAAATGCGGATCCAAGCTTTTATGCAGGTTACCCCCATGCAGCTTTGGGATACCCTGGGTAGGCGAGTTTTTCGCCTAGCTTGGAGTGAGCTCAGACCAGTGGCGGATGAGCTAGAAGCTGAGATCATCGCCTATCGAAAAAATGTGCTGAGGCTGGCATTTGAAGCTGAAGACCAAGAGCGACTGTTTGGTAAGGAACTGGTGGGCTATTATAAGCGCACGGTCCTAAAACCTATTTTAGAACAAGACCAAGAGCTGAAGGCAGCTGCGAGTGATTTCTCTGAAGTGATCACGGCGACAGATTTTTATGTTGGCAAAGCCTTAGATATGACTAGAATTGAGCCCCAACATTGGACTAGATTTGAGGTTGGCCAGCTCGAGCAGTGGGAAAATACTATTGAAATTTTGACTCAAGAGCTCGAAGTAGAAAGGCGAAAACTCGAACACATTCTGATCAAAAAAGGTTTGGCTCAGATGGTCTATGAGTTTTCAGACGACATAGTTTGCTCGTGAACTTCGAAAAAACGAGCCTCAGCTTTTTTGCGTGGAGTGTGAGCTGGAATAAATTCTTCAAGCCGGATAGTCACGGGTGTATGGTCTTTTTTGCCCTGAGATGCGCGACGTAGGAGCGCGTCAACAAATTGACGGTTTCCCTCATGTTTTGCCACTTTGGGAAACACATTCTCAGCTCCATGTATCGAGAACAAGAGCAAAGGTACTTTTGACTTTTCAGCCAGCATGACAGGTAAGTGATGGAGTGGGGCTCCGGGTGTCCGAGTGCCTTGGGGGAAAACGGTAATAGTTTTGCCAGGTTCTTCTGTGGACCCGCTGATTTTTTGATCAAGTTCTTTGAGTTGGGCTTTGGCCACTGACATGGTGGCTGCTCGATCATAGGGGTAAAATTCACCAATGATCAGCTCAGCCAAGGCTCGTTTGATGGGAGTACTCCATGTGTCTTTGGCCGATAAAAACAGTAAATGTGCCAGCTGAGAGGGAAACAATTCTGCAACCGCCCGGCGCATGAACAAACCATCGGTATGACCAGTGTGAGGTGCAGCCGAGAGTACTGCCCGATGGCCAGAGATCTCAAAATGGTTTTGGGCTTGTGTAAGAGCCCACGCATCAGATTCTACTGTCAGATCAACCATTGCCAGCCAGAGGAAAAAGCTGGTGAGGTGATCAGAAACTGAAAAGGTTTTTCGTTCGAGAGTTTCTGTAGCCATAGGATTTGATCATATCGTATTTGTGGTGGGCTGCAATCTGTGGCATGTGTTTTCAAAGTTATCGATAAATAGTACATTGTTGTAATGAATCATGAGTGGATGGAAAGTACTTCAAAGATCGAAAGCAGAATCAAGCAAGATTTGCGTGAATTCTTGGAAAGTCGGCAGGCAGAGTCGATCCAGATAGAAGTTGAAGATGATACTTTTATAACAATCTACTGTTTTGAAATGGCTCAACCACCAATCCACCTTCCCACAGGATATGCTGTTTGTGGTGGTGCTGCGAGAAATACTCTGCTGCAGGAACTAGGTGAGAAGGTCAAACCACCCCGCGACATTGATATTGTTGGTATCGAGGACTGGATACCTGATCGATCTTTGATGAATAGATTGGCTCGGATTTTCATGCCTGATGATCTAAAACATGGCCATACGGTAAGCATGAGTTCGTTTGAAGGCTATTTTCGTAATCGAGATTTCACTATTAATGAAGTGCTTGTCACAGGTAAAAAGATATATGTTACCGAACAAGGTTTGCTTGATTTGCAAGATAAAATAGTCAGGCCGACAAGATTTGAGCTGAATCGTGATCTGGAAGAGAACGAAGAGATATTTCTGGAGAATGAATGGGCCCCCGTGCGTCCCAAACTAGCAATAAAGGCACTTCGGTTAATGTTCGAGTTTAGACAAATGTATGGAAAAAGCCAACTCAAGGAACTGGGTGAATGGGAATGGCAGTTTGATAAGATTCCGACATTTTGGTTAGCATATGGGATAAATCGAGCCTATCAGGCAGGAGAGAGAGTTTTGGTGGATTTTTATCTGGAGCTTTTGAAACGTGGTGTCGCTACCCAAACTACGGGTTCACCCGGTGCGACCATAAAAGGTGATATAGATCGGTTTGTGTGGAGCTTACATCAAAGAGCTGGTGATTCGGATAGTTTGGGATTTATTTTTACCAATGACCACTGGAATTATCCACCTGCAGATTTGGACGAAGATGATAGTGATGAATATTACTTACAATTGGCTCAGGACTACGCTGACAAAATAAAAGGGTTCAAGGGGAGAGAGCGATATCAGGTCTAGTGGATTATTAGTAGTTATTATGCTATAATAATGCCTATAGATTAATCCTTTTTCATCATGAATAAATGTGAAAAATCCTTAGTTTTTTTAGCACATTAACAATCCCTGGTTAGTATAGTGGGTAGCAATTTGCGCATCAGAGCTTTGTGCGTAAATTGCTACCCAATACATGGCGTGGCCGAGACACCTGACGGTGTACTTAAGGAGACATGGTGACCCATGACTAAGAATCATTTGTATCTCAGCCTGACTCATTCAATGCAGCAGGCACTCCATGCTGCACAGTATACTGTC
>CAYQZC010000125.1:0-3201 GCA_964421945.1 uncultured Pseudomonadales bacterium | reverse complement strand
ATTTGTTCAAAATCGGCTAAGGTTTTCATGCGGCCTTTCTCAGGTAATGTAGTTTTTTGAGTTGTCGTCGACTTGGGGCTTGATTGTGAAGCCGGACTGGTACTGGGATTATACAGGTTGAGTTTGACTTCGTCTTCTTGGTTTGGATTGGGAATACAACCAGATATGAGTGCAGTGGCACCCAGCATGATCATCAGTGCTGATAAAGTTCGGTGGGGTGTTCTCATATGAAGGCTAGTATAATGGTGAGTATATGTCCGGTAAAGCACGACCTGAAATTTTTATTCTCCACGGTTGGGCAGTCGATCCCCAAAATGAAAAAAAGTGGCTACCTTGTATGCAGGAACTGCGAGACCGAGGTTTTTCACCGGTATTTTTACCGATCCCAGGTTTGACAGTGCCTTTGCACGAGGTATGGACTTTGGATGATTATGTGACTTGGCTGGAACAGCAACTCAAAGGCAAGCGCGATGTGATCCTGATGGGTCACTCATTTGGTGGCCAGATCGCGATCCGGTATACCCGCACCCATTCTCGACAGATAAAACAATTGATACTTATTGATGCATCTGGGCAAATAGATACCACCGCTAAAGCCGTGTTAAAGCGAGCGATTTTTGGAACTTTAGCCAAAATAGCTGGTCCTCTGAAAAAATCTGAAACTGCTCGTCGTTTGCTCTATTCACTCATCAGAGAACGTGACTACCAACAAGCTTCACCACAGTTGCGAAAAACTATGAGTAATGTGATCCAAGAAGATGTGACAGCTGAAGCTGCCCAGATTACTCTTCCCACCTTGATCATCTGGGGACAGCTGGACGTGGTGACTCCATTATGGATGGGTGAAAAATATCATCGGCTGATGAAGAATAGTACTTTCGAAGTCTTACCCACCGCTCGTCATTCGCCACCTTACACCCACGCCAAGCAACTGGTCCAGGTGGTGGTGAAGTGGCTGCAAATCACCTAGAATAGTATCGTATGTGGTGGTTGTTAATCAGAGCGATCTATCTCGTAAGTATCGTCAGATGGCTGAGATGGTTGGGGTTTGCCCAGCAAAAAGAATACCGGTCAGATCGTCTGATCGCTTGGTTTCAGACTCCTGAAGCCAACCGAGAGTTATTGCACTTTATTCCCAACAGTTCCGAGTTTACCCGTACCGGACTTAAGCGGCCACGATTTACCCCCAGAATAGCAGTGGTAGCTGTGATGAGTTTGCTGGAGATTTTTTTCATTGGTTGGTTGGGTTGGTGGTGGAGTGGCAGTCTTGGTTTGGCCGCCGCCGCTTTTTGTACCTATGTCTGTCTCCCGATCATCGTCGTTCTAGCCACGGTGCCGACTACTTTGATAAGTGAGATATTTATCAGAGCGACATTGATGCGGGCAGCATATACCTTTCGACATCGTCGGCCTTTTGTGATCGGGGTGGGTGGTTGTTATGGCAAAACCTCCACCAAGTTGATTTTGCATCACGTGTTATCGGCTTGGAAACCGACCTTTACGACTCCTTATTCATATAACACTCGCTACTCGGTAGCGAAAAGTATCCTGACTGGCTATACCGACCAAGAATTTGCAATTATTGAATACGGCACCTATCGGACTGGTGAAATCCAAGAATTAGCCAACTACTTTCCGCCACAGATTGCTATCGAAACTGGTTTTACCGAACAACACTTGAGTTTATTTGGTTCGATCGAACAGATCTATGCCGCCGAAGGTGAGTTGGCTGGAGCTGTACCACCAGATGGTTTGATTTTTTGTCATGCGCAGGATCCTGGGGCTCTCAAAATCGCTGAGACTGGTGCCAAGTATTCCAAGGCTCGCATCGTGCCATATACGGGAACTGATTCCACAGTCAAGCTGACCCAACAACGTTTGGATCAGCGAGGTGCTTTCGAGTTTGCTTGGCAAGGTAAACAAATCCAAACTAAACTCATTGGTCGTCACTATCAAGTAAATATCCAAGCCGCCATCGCGGTGGCCACTCATTTAGGTGTTCCAGCGCCTACCATTCAGTCTGCTTTAGAAAGTTTCCAACCAAACTCGCGGTTTATTCAGAGTATCGAAGCTGATTGGGGATTATTGATTGATGACGGATACTCAGTTAATCCCATGGGGTTTGAAGCAGCGCTGGAGTTGGTAAAAGAACTATCTGCCAAACTGCATGTGACCAGACCTATAATTGTGTTTGGTGGGATCGTGGACTTGGGCGAGTTATCTGGCCATATCCACACTCGTTTGGCGAAAATCTGTAAATCTTTGAACGCCGAAGTATGGTATCCCGGTCAAATCGGAAAGTCAGAATTTGAAACTGTATTTGGAGCCGAACTCCTCACCAAACAGAGCCAGATTATTGACCGCTGGCGAGCTGTGCAGCAGGAAACTGGAAATAAAACTATTGTTTTGACAGAAGGTCGGCTACCTGCCTGGTTTACCTATAAAGGACCGTCATGACGAAAGCTATTATTGGCAGTTTAGGCGGAAATTACTCGGCTGAGTTTGTGAGGTTTTCGAGAAGTTTATCAAACCACGAACCAGAGCGAGCCCATTCACAGTTATTGTCAGTCCTAGAGCAGCTTTGGGGTGCCAACGTAGTGCTGACTTACAAAGGCCGTGATGCGATCGAAGTGATCTTGCGTGGCTTTGAGATCGGGACTGGCGATCAAGTTTTGACTCAAGCTTTTACCTGTCACGCGATCGAGGAAGCGATCGTCAGGACCGGAGCTAAACCAGTGTTTGTGGATTTGGCACCTCAAGGTCTCAATCCGACAGTGCTAGAGCTCGATGCCGCATTGCGACGTGCCCCACAGGCCAAAGCAGTGCTGATCCAGCATACTTTGGGGGTGCCGGCCGATACCAGAGAGATCGCCAAATGGGCCCACCAGCATAAGCTTTATTTGATAGAAGATTTAGCCCAAGCTTATGGAGCGACATTGGAGGATGGTGTCCCAGCCGGAAGTCACGCTGATGCTATCGTATTATCTTTTGGCAGAGATAAAATCATCGATGCTGTATCTGGTGGAGCGGCACTTTTTGTGACCACGCCAACTGCGCAGGGAGTCGAGTTAGAACCAGTATCAAAAACCATCATTGATAAAGATTTATTGTATCCATCACTAATGTGGAGTGTCAGAAAACATTTTGATTGGGGTGGCGGTAAGGTGTTGCTAAAAATAGTCAGGAGTCTGGGATTGGTGC
>CAYQZC010000124.1:0-3219 GCA_964421945.1 uncultured Pseudomonadales bacterium | reverse complement strand
TGTGATTGGAAACACTGGTCGCGAGCCGATAATCATCGGTCAGAATTGTCATATCCGATCGCATTCGGTGATTTATCATGGGGTGACTTTGGGTGATCAAGTGCAGATCGGGCATGGAGCCTTAGTGAGAGAGTTTTCAAAGCTTGGTAAAGAGGTGTCGATCGGGAGCCACAGTGTTATCGAACACCATGTGATTTTAGAAAATAATGTCAGGGTTCATAGCAATGTTTTCATTCCCGAATTGACATACCTTGAGGAGAATGTTTGGATTGGTCCCTGTGTGGTGTTTACCAACGCCCGCTATCCTGCTGCCGCTCGGACCAAAGAATTTTTGACCGGTGTCAGGGTAAAAAAAGGTGCCAAAATCGGTGCTGGTGTAGTCATCTTGCCTGGTATAACTATTGGTGAAGGGGCTTTGATCGGAGCAGGGGCTGTGGTGACGAGCGATGTCGAGCCTGGAACAGTAATAGTTGGCAATCCAAGTCGGGTGGTCACCGAGGTGCAAAGGATACTTTATCCGGATGGGAGTCAAGTGTATGAATAATAAGAAAACTTCACGCGACATTCAAATTTTTGATTTATATGCCCAGTACAAAAGTATCAAATCAGAAGTAGATGCTGCAATTACTACGGTCATCCGTGACTCAAGTTATATCAATGGACCCGACAATAAAGCTTTTGATGCGGCATTTGCAGCATTTTGCCAGACAAAGTATTCGATTGGGGTCGGTTCTTGTAGTACAGCCTTAGATATGGCCTTGGAAGCCTTAGGAATAACTACTAAAGATGAAGTGATTTGCCCGGCGCATACCTTTGCGGCCACTGCAGAGGCGATAGTGCACCGAGGCGCCAAACCCGTTTTTGTTGATATTGACGAAACTACGTATTGTCTTGATCCCAATTTGATCGAAGCCGCAATTACCAAACGAACCAAGGCTATTATTGTGGTCCATTTATATGGTTACCCGGCCGAGATGAAACAGATTTTGCGAATCGCAAAAAAACATGGGCTTCATGTAGTCGAAGATGCGGCACAAGCACATGGGGCTGAATATTATGGTAAAAAAGTAGGCAGTATGGGCGAGTATGGCTGTTTTAGTTTTTTCCCAGCCAAAAACTTAGGTTGTTATGGCGATGGAGGTGCCATAACTACCAACTCAAAGGCATTGGCCACTAAAGTTGGCTTATTAAAAGATCATGGCCGGATTTCAAAATATGAACATATTGAAGTAGGGTATGGTGAGCGTTTAGATAATTTACAGGCGGCGATCCTGATGGCCAAACTACCGCACTTGCCTGCCTGGAATGAACGGCGTCGCTTGATTGCCGAGTACTATGATCGTGAACTTGATGGATTGGCTATTTTGCCACCCCGTCCTGATAAGAACCACGTTCCAGTTTATTATGTTTATACGTTGAGACATCCAAAACGGAATGCAATACAGAAAGCCTTAGCCGAAAAAGGAATCAATACCGGTGTGTACTATCCAAAGCCTCTGCACCTCCAAACTGCCTTTGCAGCGGCCGGATATCGTCAAGGTGATTTGCCATTAACCGAAAAAGTAAGCCAAGAAATTTTTTCAATTCCTGTCTATCCAGAATTGTCAGATTCTCAAGTATCAAAGATTGCTAAAGCCACCAAAGCTATTCTTGAACAGATTTAGTGATGTCGCTGGGTTTTTGGCGCCAGATCGATTGCCTTAGCCATAATTCTAAGACTAGAAGCTGATAGTTTTGGTACCATGACCAAGGCCAAATCCACCAACAACGACTCAAAATCTGCACACTGCGAGCTGAAAAAATCCCCTGTTGGACAACACAACCATTCCTGAGTAATGGCATGTATTGGCGCTGGATGGCAAACAGCCAACGTGCGACTGGAGGAGTAAAACCTTGTTTTGCAGTCCGGGCTAATAGAAATGGCGGTAGTTTGCCATACAAAGCTTGGATTAACCAGAATTTTCGTGGTTTCGTGTAAGCAGTCAAAGTATTTTCGCACCCAAAGACAAACTCTGTTAGCTTCTTGTCAAGAAAAGGTGCCCGAGTTTCTACTGAGTTTGCCATAGCGATGCGATCGCTAATTGCAAGTACGTCAGGTTCAAACCACATTGACCGGAGTAGTTGTGTGAAATGCTGGGCGATTTCAACTGGAGTTTTTAAGCTTGGCACTGCCCCAGTATTCGAGAGTGAGTGAAAGTACTCTTTTGATAATTTGTTTCTAAAACTAGTTTGCAGCATTGGCTTAAAGTAGTGTTCAGCCCCTTTGTAGGCTGGTTGGTTTTGGCCAAAAATGGGTTGAGTATCTGTGGCAGCCTGATTGACCCAGGGATATCCCCAAAAAAGTTCATCGCCACCTGCTCCGGTAAGCAAAACTTTTATTCCCAATGAACGTGCTTTCTTGGTGACGGCATAAAACCCAAACGCAGAAATATCGGCGATCAGATCATCGTGATGCATCACAACTTCTGGAAACATATCTACCACTTCTTGATCTTTCAACAAAATTTGATGATGTTTGATGTTATATGTCTTAGCTACCTCTGCTGCGATTTTTCGCTCGTCGACTTTGGTGGTGCCCTCATACCCCACAGTAATGGCTGTCAAATGCTTTCGATGTTTGTCAGATAGTACAGATAAAATGGCAGCTGAGTCTTTGCCACCAGATAGTGCGATCCCAGCCGGAACATCCGACATCATGGCAGCTTCACAAGCAGACGCGAACAAGGATCTGATTTGGACAGCTGGATTACGGACCTTAGTGACTTTCTTTGGTGGTGACCAGTAAGGTACTGATTCAATAGTCTCTTTTTTACATGAGTAACGCAGGAAGTGTCCTGGGGCAACTTTTTTTATCTCTGCGAAAGCAGTTTGTTCACCCGGGATGTAGTAGTAGTGCAAATAGGCATTAATACTATTTGGGATGAGGGTGGGAGTTTTTTTGAGTAAGTGAAGCAGGCTCTGCATTTCAGACCCAAACAAAAACTCATGCTTAGTCTTTGCATAGTACAAAGGTTTTTCACCCCATCGATCACGGATAAGATATAGTTGCTTAGTGGTACCATCATAGAGAGCTAAAGCATACATACCCTCAAGTAGTGAAAATGCAGCCTCACCATATTCTTCATAAAGGTGAAGAACGACTTCGATGTCGCTTTTGGATTTAAAAGTGTGAGACTGTTTTAGTTTTCGCAGTAATTTTTTATGGTTATAAATTTCACC
>CAYQZC010000123.1:0-3252 GCA_964421945.1 uncultured Pseudomonadales bacterium | reverse complement strand
ACGGCACCTAAGCCTGGAAGAACAGCATCGAGTACCCGTGTAGTCGCGGTGAGAGCGGCTTCTGTACCGAGAGATTTGATGAGTTTGGTGGTGGTTTTGAGACCAGAAAGTTCATCAAGAGCTTGGCGCCAGCGTGGTTTGGTAAATTGTCGAGCGGGGTCACCTTGAGTGGCGGCTTGAGAACGGAATATGCTAGCCAGCGACCCGGTTTGCTTGGTTTTGCCAAATCCAGCTCGTTGTAAATAACCTTTAGTAAAGGCTTGTTCGGGGCCCGATTGCTGTTGGGGTGGCAAATACGCATACCGGAAAAACGATTTTTGATGGGTCAAAAGATTTTGTCGAAGGGTCCCAAGATATTCTGTATAGCCAGCAAAAACTCGATCGTCAGCAAGTTGGGAAAAATCAGTTTGGTCGGCTGGTAAGAAAGCCACCATTTCCATACCGTCTGCTGCTAGCTCATCGGCCAATTGCTGACGACGAACCAGAGCATAATCACCCAAAAGTTGGGAGGCGCCATCAACTTCTTCATCGCTGGCGCTATCTGAGAGCCGAGTTTGGAACCAAGTGTTATAGCGCTGTGGTTTCTGGAGGTTTTGAATCAAGGCTTCTGGGTCATCAACCAACATGGCCAAGGCGTCCATGGTGACATCAAGGTTTTGCTGACTGACATCTTCAAGATTAGCTTGCTTTTTAAGCTGAGCGATGAGGTGTGCTTTGAGAACTTCAGGTACTACCTGGCTCAAAAAAGCACGAGTTTGGGCATTTTGAAGTTGGCGTTGTTTTAAATCGGCCCAGAGACGCAGCCGCATCTCACCTCGGAGCAAATCAGCTAACTGGCCTGGCGGCAAATCATATAAATCAAGCAGAACTTGTTTGCTCAGATCTTGAAGTAGCCCATTAAACTGTGAAGGCTTGAGGCCGGTGACTTTTAGTTCTTTAAAATAATCAGAAAGCAACTCATAGGCCAAACGATCAGCCATGGCACTGTAGACTAGACGAGCCTGAGTCGAGCGACCCAAAAAGCTGGCCCGGTCGGCCAAACTGAGACCTTTCCACCAGTCATAAAATGAAGTTCCTGCGGTGCCTTTTTGAGCTTGCTCGGCCTGCCAAATGTTTTGAAGCTCAGCCAAAGGACCGACGATGGCATTGGCACTAGCTGCAGATAATGGGCCGGCTGCGGGTGGGGTACCTCCCTCAGTCGGCGGGGTGGTAGTTGATTCAGGAGTTGCTGCTGGTTGATCAAGTCCCTGCAAGCCTTCGATAAACTCCCAATACTCATTAACCATTTGATTAAAAGCTGTTTCGATGGTTGGCCAAATGGTTTGGACGATTTTGACGTCATAACTAGCCATCCACTCGACTAAAAAGTTGTTTTGGATGAAGAGTTTGGTTTTGGCGTCATAGGCCAAACGTTGTGGATCGCTAAGTTGGGCTACCAGCTCAGACTCGGAAATGATTCGGGCCAGACTGAGTCTGAGGTCACTCTCAGCTCTGATCAAGAGGGCATCACGGCTTTGGCGAGCAGTCACAAAAAAGGGAAAACTACCATCTGAGGCCGCGGCGATCAATCGAGGCCAATTGGAAGTCAAACCGAGAAACTGTGGAGCATACTCGTGTGCCAACTGCTGGATCAAAGCCTGGTAGGTGATTTCGGCGCCGGTTTCTTCGATTTTAGGTTTGGGTTTTTCTTCAGTCGGAGTCGCATCGCCATCACCATCAACGGAGGGGGCAGCGGCCACGACAGTAGGTTCTACCGCGGGGACAGTTTTCTTGCCTTCCACATACGGCATGGCCTCGGTGAAGAACAGTACAAAATCCTGAGCTCTTACCTCATCTTCAGAGCTTTTGGCTGGAGATTGATCACTTTTAAATAAAAGTGTTTCAGCTTTGTCAGTGACGAGTGTTTTGAGTGTTGCCGCCGGGAGGGTGATTTTTTTAGTAGTGACGTGTTCGGCAATACCTTTAGTAAAGGTATTGAGCAACGTTCTCACTTCAGTGACGGCATACCAGTTAGTTTCAGTTCCACTCCGGATGGAAAGCAACGTTTTGGCGGTCGTGGCTTGGTCGGCCATGACCTCTGCCAAAGGTTTGATGGTACTTTCCCAAGCATCCACAGGATTGGCTTTTACCGACGCGATCCAAGTAGCCAAGCTCACCACAGCAGTTTTGGACTGGGGTTGCAGACTAGCGAGGGCTGATCCAATTGCCACGAGCAGAGCTTCGATAGTGCTTTCGATGTCACTGCGCTTCTCCCAGATTTTGCTTTCCACGATGAGATTGGTTTGAGTGGAGTCGCTACAAAGATCAGTAAGTCTGAGTTTGAGAATTGGTCGGTCAAGGGCAGCCAGGACTGCCGGCAGATAAGAATAGTAAGCCTGCATCCAGGCTTTAGTTTCATCAAGCAGTGAAAGCAAATCGGCTAAGAAAAAATGGGCTTTGAGCTCTGTTTCTGATTCGGTATCAGGGCGATATTTGAGGACTAAAACTTTGGGTTTGGACTCAGTGTTAAGTGGGACTTCGACTTGTTGGCCTTGAGCGAAAAACTCTGGGGTCAGGAGCCCAGACAAGAACCTCTCCAAAACTTCGAGCTTATCTTTATCTCGAGAAGGATTAAGGTGCTTGAGGCGCCCTTTCGGAAAAACGTAAGCTAGTGATTGGGCGGAAGCGTCCACCATACCCCTCAATTATACTTCAGGCCGCAGTTGGTTGAGCTGGCAAAAGTGAAGAAGAAAAAACTAAGCTTTTGAGCAAAGGCAAAGGGTTGGGAGCTTGGGATAAAAGCTCAAACCATTGGTGCGAAAACTTGAAAAGCGCAGATTGGTCAAACACATCATTATTTAAAAACTCAGTGAAACTCAAGGATTTTCGGAGGACCTTTTGTTCCAGCTGGCCGAGGATTTCTTGAGCCTCGATCTGATCATTTCCGGTAGTTTTTTGAGCCACGAGAGATTGTAGAAGTGTCAGTTCTTCAGTATTGAGATTGTCTCGTAGTCGATTTAGGTAGCTAGCAAAAGTGTACTTATCCATGGCGAAAACCACCGGATCTTGGTCGAGCGGAATACCACATGGACCCATCACCACACCATTTTCTACCCAACACTCATCGGCGTAACTAGCCGGGATCATGTATGTCAGCGTTTTACCATCGACCACGAAGCTTCGCTCTTGATGATTTTCATCTTGAAGGGAGGTCAATAACTGGGTTTTTTGTTCGGTATTCAGCAGACTGAGCTGAGCGGAAAACGACGGGAG
>CAYQZC010000122.1:0-3255 GCA_964421945.1 uncultured Pseudomonadales bacterium | reverse complement strand
CTGATCCCCACTGGATTTTCAAAAGGAACTGAACTCAGCAACTCTGCCGTTTTAGAGGCTCCCAAGTTTTTAAAGCCTTTATTTACTAACAATGATTTTGATTTGGGCAATCGTCCCAAACGTGGTCCTGGGTTACCTTCATACGGATGAGAGGAGATCGTGCCTACCGTCCCAAATCCAAAACCAACACTCGGTAAAACTCTGGCAAGTTGAGCTTGATAATCAAATCCAGCCGCCAATCCAACCGGATTGGGAAAATCAATGTTAGCCACTTTTTGATGAAGAGCTGGATGTTGATATTTAAAGAAAAATGCAGTTACAGCCCGGCCAATAATAGTACTACCGATGAAAAGCTGCCCAAACTTTGTCATGTGCTCATGGACAAATTCTGGATCTACCATAAAAAACAAAGGCTTAAATATATATCGGTATAAGATTTTTAGTGCCAATGAAAAAAGTGCCTTCCGCTCATCAGAAAAAAGAAACAAAATCATCATGAATAAGGTGGTACTCGTCGCTGCCGAAACCATGCAAAATGCACAAATGGCTTTGAGTATCACTAGCTGTATGTAAACAAAGTAAAGTGAGCTGACAAATCCAGCTCCAGATAAGACTAGAATGAGTTTCTTCACCAGGCTCGACTCTTGTTGATATAAGGAGGTCAATAACCCAGCCATGATACTGTAGTAACCAAACCCCAGTAATGCTAAGGGTACTCCAAAAATCACCGCATATTGGCTTCGCAAGACCTGTCCGCAATCACCTAAAAACGCGTACTGAGAACACGGAGGAATCGTACCTGAAAAGTGCTCATAGGTAAGATATCCAGCATCGGCCATCCCGATAATGGCGATCACAAACAACAAAATGTACCATTGCTTCATACTTCCATTCTAGAGAGCGCAGCAATCGATGTCGCTACTCCTCGAGCCGTGTCATCATACATCTGATCAAGACAGAGAGCAATGGTTTAAGGTAGCCCCATGATCCACCATTCAAGTGCTAAAAAGCCGGCATAACACATCAACAAAATAAAACTCTCCGATCGCGAAATAAATCGCTTACTTTGTGAAAAGAAATAGAACACAACCATCCCCAAGCCAAAAAATATAAAACGCTGCCAAAAGTGATTGGGTAGAGAAATATCATGCCCATTAAATAAAACTAACCCTCCCATGATGACGGTATTCGCTACTGCAGAACCCAGATAATCTGCCAGCGCGACATCTTTTTCATTTTGGATCAAAGCTCTGACGATGATGCTAAACTCGGGTATATTGGTGCCGATGGAGACGAGAATTAAGCTGACGATAAACGGCGAAATATGG
This sequence comes from uncultured Pseudomonadales bacterium, assembly GCA_964421945.1. Classification (GTDB taxonomy): domain Bacteria; phylum Patescibacteriota; class Microgenomatia; order UBA1400; family PJMF01; genus BOKX01. Next base: position 1,927 of record CAYQZC010000122.1, on the reverse strand, counting down.
ATTAAGTTAGCAAAGTAAATCGTCGAGCTGACTATTTGTTGGCTGGCGAAAAAAAGCATCACCACCCCTACCATCATTTGAGCTATGATTTTTTCCCATTTTAGAGACATAGAAAAAGACGCGAACGGAACCGCTAACTTTTGTGACAATGACCTTTCCTTAAATAAGTATCCAAACAAACAACAATAGAGCACCACCATAACCAAACCATCGGCTTTGGTCAGTTTTAGGTCACTAGCTAACAAAGTCGGTGTCGCGACAGTCAACAAAATAAACAAAATATCTCGCCGCGATAATGATTTTGGAATGTGAATCCCATTCCCCACCATCCCGAGCACCGGGATCACCAACAAGAAAAGTACCACACTAGCCCCGATCAGGTTGCCCACAAAAATACTGGGGTCTCCATTTTTGATGGCCGACATCCCGATCGAAATTTCAGGCAGCGAGGTCAGAATACCTAAGATGAAAAAAGAAACTGTAAACCTTGGGATTTTCCACGTTCTCGACAATCTCTCCACCGAGGTGACGACGAAACCAGATCCCAGCCACACTACCAAAAAGGAAATCAAAAATTTGCTCAGCTCAGTCGCCATTTGCATTACTTCCATAATAGCAGATAATGCTTACATGCCTTTTGGTGAATTTTCCACTTCTAAAATGCCACCCAATCATGAGTTGATTCACCTTCCCACTAAGGAAGTACTTTCACATACCACAGAGCGTGAACTCCAACGGCTCGGCGATCAAGGGGCCGAGATATTGGGCATGCATCTAGGCATCAATCTGTCAGACTTAGAAGTTTTTAGGACACTTTTAGCACATCTAAACCATCAGAACACCGGGAAAGTTGATCGTCTTAATTCATATAAAGAAAACTACCAAAAAATTATTGCACCCCAGATGAAAGTCCTCACTGAGATGCTGGAAGAGCAACTTAATCCAGTAGATTGGGAGGTCCGTGTCTCAAACTCAATTTTAGCTGGTGACATGATCCATATCATCATCAAACATAAGGCCAAGGACCTTGAAATTTCTTTTTATGAACGAGGTTTTTATATTGACTCACCAGAACTTGAAATCAGCTGGAACATTTTTCCACCCAAATCGACAGATGATGATTACTTTGGCACGTATATCTCTTTTTTCCATCGGCCGTCATCAGATTCTGAGTTAGCATCAGCACTAAGGATCCAATCTGAATCAATGGTAAAAGGTGATGGTCTAGTAATGATTTCAAACACTGATAGCAGCCGCGCTGGACTTAAACCAAGAATGACTGAAATACTACAACCGAGAGGTATGTGCATAAATGCTGTCTATTCACCTGAGGGCACACTTCAAAATATCAGGTTAGTCTTTACTATCCCCGGGCAAAAACCCTCGTTAGCTCATTCCATTGTGGCTGTCTATGATTGCCAAGAACTTCATCCGGGCAACAACCTTGTCACCCCACAAAGTTATTTAAGACGATCTAATGAGCCAGTCACTCTACCAGAGCAGCCAGACATTTTTGTTTCTCTTACAAAACTGCATATAAAATATTTAAATCAATCAGCGACATTCCCGCTCGAGGTAGGCACCCCAACTGAACTAGGAAAACATATACTTTCAGTCCTAGAAACTCATTTTCCCGCCAGAATCCCTTTTTCCCAGCTCAATGAAAGCAACGATCACACTGGTGACGAAATCAAGAAATAGCTCTCATTTTGATCGAGTACTCTAAACTGAATACCATCGTGCTCTAGCTTCGATTTGTGCTCTTTCCCGATGATAAAAACCTCATCAGCTTTGGCGGACGAGCTTAACTTTTGCACCAACTGTTGATAAGCATTTGGATGCCAATGTAAAGGATTTACTTGCCGATCAGAGTAAAAAACAACAGCAGGATAAAAGGTCTCAATGAGAAAAATGGTTTGATACGCCT
>CAYQZC010000121.1:0-3357 GCA_964421945.1 uncultured Pseudomonadales bacterium | reverse complement strand
ATGTTCGTGACTCAAATACCTTTATCAAAAACCCAGCTTTTCAAGGGTAGATCAATCTTGTTTCAAAAGGAAATCAGTTTATAATAGTGCGTACAGCCGTTTGAATCTTGCTATCACAAGATGAGGCTCCGGCAGAAATCAGTTTAGATTGAGAGTAGATCCGGACAGGTAAGCCTGTAATCGCTGGAATAAGTATCAAGAGGTGGTACCGTCATAGATTGACCCTCGCATATCTTCATTTGAAGGTAGCGGGGTTTTTTTGGAATCAAAATAGAGAAAACTAACAACAAAAGGTCAAAATCATGCCCAAAAAAGCACTGCAATTTCGCCAACCACCTGCGTTTCCACAGTTAGAATCTGAAACGCTGGCATTTTGGCAACAAACTAAAGCCTTTGAAAAATCGGTAGAACAAAGATCGGCTGATAAATCATATGTATTTTATGATGGGCCACCCTTTGCCACCGGAATGCCTCATTATGGTCATTTATTGGCCTCGACCACCAAAGATGTGATCCCACGCTACTGGACTATGAAAGGCTACCGTGTCGAGCGAGTCTGGGGTTGGGATTGTCATGGTCTTCCCATCGAAAACATGATCGAAAAACAACTTCAGATAAAAGGTGGCAAAAAAGGTATCGAAGCTTTAGGAGTTGATGTTTTTAATGCTGCTTGTCGGGCTGAAGTCATGCGTTTGGATACCGAATGGGAACGCATCATCGGTCGGCTAGGTCGCTGGGTCGATTTTGAAAACAACTATAAAACCATGGATCTCACATTCATGGAATCTGTCTGGTGGGGATTTGAGCAGCTGTGGAAAAAAGGATTGGTGTATGAAGGTCGTCGGGTGATTCTATATTGTCCTCGTTGTTCGACTCCACTTTCAAATTTTGAGATTGCTATGGATAACAGCTACCAGGAAGTGACCGAGCCAAGTACAACTTACAAATATCCCGTCAATGATCAAGCTAACACCTATCTTTTGGCCTGGTCGACCACACCCTGGAACAAACTTGCTACTCCTGCACTAGCTGTCAATCCAGATCTGGAGTACGTCAAAGTTAAGCAAAACGATGAGTACCTGATCTTAGCTAAAACTACCTTGGGAATGTTGACAGATGCACCTTACACCGTGGTGGAAGAAATGAAGGGATCAGATCTGACCCGCCTGCAGTTTACTCCTCACTTTGATTTTTACCCTGATCGCCAACCTGATCTGAAGTTTGGGGTAGTAGTGGCAGATGAGTTTGTAACGGCTGAAGAAGGTACTGGTGTCGTGACGCTGGCTGTCTATGGTGAAGATGACTATCGAGTCATGCAACAGCACAATATCCAATTGATCGAGCATGTCGATGATGAAGGCAAACTCAAACCTGAAGTGAGACCATGGGCTGGAATGGATATTTTGACTGCCAACCCTTTGATAAATCAAGAACTTCAGGATAGGGGATTGATCTATCAAGACGTCCCACACACACATAGTGTGGCTACTTGTTATCGCTGCAGCACCAGGCTTTATTATGCTCCATTACCTGCCTGGTTTATCAATGTGGCAGAGCTGCGAGCTGATTTGATAGCCCAAAACGAAAAAATAAATTGGTATCCAGAATATTTGAAGCACGGCCGGTTTTTGAAAGGTTTAGAAAATGCGCCTGATTGGAATATTTCCCGTTCCCGATATTGGGGGACACCGATGCCTGTCTGGAAATCTGCTGATGGTAAGCAAATTCGTGTAATTGGTTCACTAGCTGACTTAAAGAAATGGGCAGTTGATCCTGACCAAGTCGAAAAGTTAACAGATATTCATTGTGAATTCCTGAATGAAGTTTCAGTTTGGGTGGATGACGCAAAAACTGTCAAAGGTACTCGGATTTCTGAAGTCTTTGATTGTTGGGTGGAATCAGGTTCCATGCCATTTGCTAGTTTGCACTATCCATTTGAGCGCAAAGATCAATTTGATCACACCTATCCAGCTCAATTTGTGAGTGAATACATCGCTCAAACTCGGGCGTGGTTTTATACCATGCACGTTTTGTCTGTGGGTATTTTTGGAAAGCCACCATTTGAAAATGTCTTGACTACAGGGACTATTTTGGCTGAAGATGGCGCCAAAATGAGTAAATCAAAACAGAACTATCCCGATCCAATGATTTTGATCGATACCTATGGTGTCGACAGTTTGCGCCTGTACTTGATGAGTTCAACCGTGATGAAGGGAGAAAATCTCAACTTTTCTGAAAAAGAAGTTTCCGATCTTCGTCGCAAAGTGTTTGTAGTATGGTGGAATGTGCTGTCATTTTATGCACAGTTTGCCGACACGACCCAACCATTGACGGCACCTGCAGCAGTTCCTTCACATCCTATGGATCAATGGATGATGAGTCGTTTACAGACTACTGTCCAACGGGTGACTGAATATCTGGATACCTACGATGTCGTCCGAGCCAGCCGGACTCTTATCAGTTTTGTTGACGAAGTATCGACCTGGTATCTCCGACTCAGCCGAGAAAGAATCAAAGCTGATGAAAATGCAGAAGTCAGTCAAGTATTTGGACATGTGATCTATACCCTAGCTCAACTTTTTGCTCCGATTTCACCATTCTTTAGTGAAGTCGTACATCAGGCCATGGTGAGCGATCAAACCTCGATCCACCACACCGACTGGCCAGTAGTTCAAAACCAGTTCCAAAATCAGGAACTAGAAAATGACATGGAGCTGATCAAAGCGGCTGCAGAGTCTACCCACGCTGCTCGTAAAGCCGCCAACCTTAAGGTGCGTCAACCATTAGCCAAAGTGACGGTGACTGCCCGTGGCCGCCAACCAAGTCAAGTTTGTTTAGATTTGTTGGCTGGTGAAGTCAATATCAAACAGGTAGTTTGGGTGACTCAAGATCAAGATTTGTCAGTCGAAATCGATACGATATTGACACCCGAGCTTGAGGCAGAAGGAAAAGCCCGAGAACTAATGCGTGAAATCCAAAATGTTCGAAAAAATGCTGGGTTGACGCCTGATGAAGTGGTGACAGTCCAAGTGCCAGAATGGCCTAGCGATTGGCAATCCCAGATTGAGGCAAAAACTAAGACCAGGCTAGTCAAGGGTGAGGTGCTCCGGCTAGAATAGCCACAGCATGCGTGATTGGCTTTTGGCTTTACTACTGTTGATATTAGGTTTGATGGGAGTTTTGACCCTCCGGAGTGTAGCTCCTGGTTTGGCAGCTCAACAATTGCTTTACGTTTTAGTCGGAGTTGGCTTATTTGGAGTCTTGGGGCGTTGGTCCTACCAAGATATATCTCGCTGGAGATGGTGGGGATATCTGGCACTTTGTATTCTCCTGTGTATTCCACTCTTGATAGGAAAA
>CAYQZC010000120.1:0-3368 GCA_964421945.1 uncultured Pseudomonadales bacterium | reverse complement strand
CGGTCTTTCTTCCAAGCAAAAAAGAGCACTCCATCATCACTTGTAAAGCGAACGACCTGGTCCCATTTCTGGTGTGAAAGGGTTTGCTCAGTATATAAATCTGGTTTTGATCTTCTCAAGACTATTCCAGTGTCAGATTCTGGCTCAGGAATCTGATAGCTGCTGATGACAAGGTAGCCCACCGGTGAGACTATTTTGGCCCGAAAAACACACTTATTGCTTAAGGTTTCAGTCGTATGATTGGTGGTTTTAAATGGTAGATATAGTTGAAAACAAGCCGTGGCTACGGTTGATTCTGAGGGAATTGGAGCACTGTCTGTGGCAGTTGTGACGTCAAACTCACTCCACAACCCTGTGCCTTTGCTACTATCCTTGGTCACGAACTCTCGAGCCCGATCGGAGAGCGTGCTGTCAGAGTCCTGATTTTGACTTTCGGGTTTGATTTTAAACCAGTAAAATCCTCCCAAGACAGCACAAACCATCAGACCAATGAGCAGTGGCACTAGTTTTTTTAAGATGGGCTTCATACTGTTATTTAGATTTTCTTTTTGATCGATAAAGCTTGATACAGATCAACGCCAACACTCCTCCAGCAACCAGGATTGCAGAAACTGGCTGAATGATTATGATGGTGCTGGTGGTATTTGCTGGTACATTGCCAGGTTGTGAATAAGCTGAAATCACTAACTTGTAGACCATTATTGGCCAACTGGCCGTGATCGGCTTGATAATGGTTTCAATCGATCGCTCAGAACCGGGAAAGACAAACAATGAACTCTCATTGATGATGCCTCGGTGAGTGGTATGTCCAAAAACATCAATGAAATCAACTGTGCCATATGGAGTGACATGGATATTACCTTGATTACTGAACGTGAGTTGAAGTTTCTTGGGCAGGCTCCACCAGACAGTTTGGCGGGCTGATTCCAGAGGTTTTAATGATAAATGATACAGCTCTCCACCGATTTTTCTGACCAACACAAATGAGGACAAGGCAGGGAGCACTTCTTGTTGGACAGTGTCGCTCGGTACGAGTCGAGCCACTAGAGCCGCATAATGACCACCTGGAGACAATCGAGGGGCATTACTGACCCAAAATGGCACTGATTGTTTCTGATTGGCAGGAATTGACCAACGGGCAGTAGGAATAGTAACGAAACCAGCTATCGTGACATCTGTTCCTGAGAGCGGTTTGTCCGCGAGCACTACTCTACCGCTTGAGTCAAACTGCTTGACATCAATTGCAAAAATTTCAAAGGTTTGATCAACTTGACTTTGATTCGTCAGCGTAAGCTGTCCAGCTACGCTAGCGTCGGTGTCTTTAATTACCAGCTCTTGAAAGGTGGGTTCAATCTTAACGGAGTCACTGGTGGTTTGGGCAGACAGTCCAGCAGGAGTCACCAAAAAAATAATCGTCAAAAACCCAAGCCAGCCATACACCACTAGGTTCTTGGCTTGCGACGTAACATTGAGACGACGCTGAGTAAAGTGGTTCTCAAGCCTGCTAAAGCCAAGCCCACTACCAGCAATCCAATTAAGATTAATTTCCATGGTAAAACCCAAAATGAGACAAATGATTCTATTGGTACATCTCGCTCTCCATTATCGTACACCATCAATAAGTGGGCTGTATACTTACCGAATCTAAACTGATCAGCCTGAGAAAAATCCCATCGAGTCGAACCTAGTTGAAATCCTGGTTGGTCGTCGGTGTCTGCCTCTGGTGTAGGACTTTCCTTGACAGGAAAACCACCAGTCCACTCGACTTCGAGTGTCCTGGTTGAGTCAGGTAGGATTGATGAAAAGCTGGGGTTTAATGACAACACAGCCAGGTCTTTTTTACCTTGACCATCAATAAAGATGTTGCCTGCCGGTACGATATGAATATTACCAGTGTTTTTTATGCTGACCTGAAAAATTTGGGGTAGATACTCGATCATTGGCCACCGGGCTTTAAATTCCACTAGGTCTACTGATCGTTTGGCGTTGGGACTGTTGACAGTAGTCAAAAGTAGGACTGCTGGTGCACCCTTGATGGCGGTTTCTCCTGGTGAGGCAGTTTGATTAGCGCGGTTGATTATGACCGTGTAGTAATAAGCAAGAGCAGCCTCTTGGGGTGGTGAAAAGGTCAAGTTGATGGTCTTCCATTCTCCAGGTGCTACAGTGAATTGGTTTGAGTCTGAGGTGAGCCAACTCAAGAAGGTATCGGATGGTTTGGGATCCAGGAGCTGAGGTCGCTCACCGCTGCTATCAGCTTTGAAGGTGCCAAAGCTTAAGACTAACTGTTCGGCACTATCACTATTATTTCTGATTTTCAAAGCCGCTTGGACTGGGGTGCCAGGATTGGTTTCGATGGAAAGGGTGACGGGAGACACAGTCAGATTAATAGGGCTTTGGGGCTGGGCGCTAGGAGTGCTGAGAGGGCTTGCATCAAGTGATTGGGCAAAGACAGTCGGTACTCCACAACTGACATACAGTAACATGGTCAAAACAGCTAGTACACCTAGTTTTAGATGAGATTTGGTCATAGTTGACCTCTTTTTTTGGCTTGTCGATTCAATTGCCAGCGCATGATGAGATAAACCAATATGGCTGGCACGATGGGTACGGCCATTCTCAGGAGGATGACTTTCCAGGGAAACAACCAAAATGAAACAAACGATTCTATTGGCACATCACGTTCACCATTATCATAAACCAACAAAATATGGGCTGTATATTTGCCCCATCGGAGGTGACTGCCTTGACCGAAATCCCAATCCAAGGGACCATTATTCTTTTCCTCCACAGGAGGGTCATCCCAAACCACACTGTATGTTCTGGTGGTACCTGGTAGAACGGTGTTGTTTCCAGCGTTAACAGGTAAGACAGCCAAATCTTGTTTGCCTTCACCGTCGATGAAAATATTGCCAGTGGGAGTGATATGAACGTTGCCGGTGTTTTGAACGGCAAAATCAAATGTCTGAGGTAACTTTTCTAGAATGGGAAACTGAGCAAGAAAGGTGTTCAACTGAAGCTCCTTTTTGGCGTTTGGCGAGGTAACAGTGGCCAGGACCAGCAGGGCGGGTGAGCCGGTAATGACTGTTTCTCCAGGCTGCTTGGGAGTTTCGCCGCGACTGATGATAATGGTGTAATAGTACGTCAAGGCTGCTTCAGGTGGCGGAGCAAAGGTGACGTTAATGGTTTTCCACTCGTTTGACGGCAAGGAAAACTGATTGGTGTCGGTGGTCAGCCAATTCATGTACGTGTCTGTGGGTTTGGGATCGAGGAGCTGAGGCTTTTGACCAGTTTCATCAGCTGTGAAAGTTCCAAATGTTAAAACCAGATTTTCAGATTCGGGATTATTATTTTTGATTTTGAAGGGGACG
>CAYQZC010000119.1:0-3380 GCA_964421945.1 uncultured Pseudomonadales bacterium | reverse complement strand
GTCCAGTATACTAAGCAGTCTCCCAAGGATTATCGTGAGCGACTTCAGACGGCTATCGCCTCTGGCAGCGGTCCTGATTTATATCGTTTTCATGCCACCTGGGTCCCGATGCTCAAAGCTGAGTTGTCTCCGATGCCAAGTTCTGTCATGTCTGCCACTGAGTACCAACGAGCTTTTTATCCAGTGGCCAGCAAACAGCTTTCGTGGAATGGACAGATCATGGGGATTCCCTTGATGTATGAAGGATTGGCATTGTTTTATAACAAAGATATTCTTCAGACAGCTGGGGTCGAACCTCCTTCCACTTGGAGTGCCTTGCGGACTCTCGCCAGTCAGTTGACAGTGAGATCCAGTACTGGAATCCAAAGAGCCGGCTTGGCAGTCGGTACAGCTACCAACGTCGATAATTTCTCTGACATTTTAGGATTACTGATGCTCCAAAATGGGGCAGACCTGAGCAATCCTACGACGGTGGAAGCTCGAGATGCACTGACTTTCTATACTAATTTTGCCAAAGTTGACAAAGTGTGGGACAGCACCTTACCGGCCTCGACCGTGGCTTTCTCTCGAGGTGATGTGGCGATGATTTTCGCCCCGTCTTGGAGAGTGCATGAAATCAAAGCCATGAATCCATCGCTTAATTTTGGTATTGCTCCTGTTCCCAAACTTTCAGATGCCAACCTAGCTTGGGCTAGCTATTGGGCTGAAGGGGTGAGCGCCCAGAGTAAAAGCAAAGATGAAGCCTGGAAATTGCTAAAATACTTGAGTTCGGCTGAAGTCCAACAAAAACTCCACTCGAGTCAAACTCTGGTGGCTGGTCGAAGTTTTGGTGAAATGTACTCACGACCAGAGATGGCCTCGAGTTTGGCCAGCGATATGTATGTGGCGCCATTCTTGAGCACAGCTCAATCGGCCCAGGGCTGGTACCTGAGTTCAAACACCTTTGATAATGGCATAAACGACCAAATCATCAAGTATTTTGAGGATGCTGTGACTGCGGTTGTTAATGGCAAAGATGCTCAAGACGTTTTGCCGACAGTTGACCAAGGGGTCAAACAAGTCCTGCGTCAATATGGTGTGCCAGTTACTGCTACCACCTCTCGATAGAGCCATCTGACTTCTAGACAGGCTACAGGGGCCTATAACTTTACTTTTCGCCTTTTTTAAGGTATAATTTAACATCTGGAATGGTCGATAGCGTCAACCCTTTATCTTTCTATCGGCCAGGCTAGTTAACAGCTGTTCACAACAAAATTTTCAAATAGTGCCCAAGGCCTGGGCAGGAGTAGTGAAATGAAAACCAAACGGTTTTCGAGTATCTTTGTACTGGTTGTCATGGCTCTCCTAGTGGGGACGCTGGGGCAGGCATTTGGTCTGTCTCGTGTTTCTGCTGAGGGTCCGGGGAACCGCAACGACTGGGACCTCATTACAGAGGAAGTATACCCAGTTGTAAATGCACAGCACCCGCAAGGGGGCTGGATCGTCACCACGAATCTTAATGGTGACTGGGGGGTATTTTGGCTCCATGAAGATGGCAGCCGGGAAACCTTAATGGACGTAGATGGCATGGATGAAATCTTCGGGGCTGTCAGCCCTGCAGGAAAATACCTTGTCGTCATCACAATGGCCACCAACGTGGCCTACACCGTTGACGACACCGACAAACCAAAAAGCTTGTTGGTGAAAAATCTCTACACCGGCGAAATTTTGCCGGTAGAAGATGGTCGTGATGATGCGTCCGAACTGATGGGGGACCTGATGTGGTTCTCCGATCAGCAGTTTGGGTACGCCCGGTACCCGTATCGCAACTCCTTCGTGCCGTCAGTTTGCACCATGGGTGATCTGATCACCTGTGAGGCAATTCCCGGTGTCTCGCTCGATTTCTACTCCTTTTGGATCGGTTATGACGGCGAAGCCGCGGTTTTTGGCTATAACGGCCAAAACCAGAGCTACGCAATCGTCACCCGGCCCCACGAGGCGTTGCTCATTAATCTGGCGATCTGGGTGGATGTTTTCACTCAAACCGCCGACGGTTTCGTAGGGTATTACTACGACCCGATGGCTGGCATGAGCCAGATAAACTTTGATGCTAACGGCAGCTTTGTGATGGAGCAATTTGTCCATTACGCCGGGCAGCCGCTCAAAGTTTTTTCCGACGGTACGGTCGTCATCGCTCTTGAGGGAAACGACACCGTCATTTTGGATCCCAAGACCGGTGAAAATCGGCAGCTGGAGGATTCATTTCCCGCTGAAATTGCTTACCGGGTCAACCCCTGTCTGAAATGGGAAGTGCCCGGCTACAGTGAGCACGAAGTGGAACAGGGCTGTATTGCACTCCTTAGTGCGCTGCACGCCCCGATCACCGTGCCCGTGGAGTTACCAGAAGTGCCGCAGCTTAAACGCTTTGGCAAAATGGTGGCTCCCAAGAAGTAAAAGTGAACAGATTGTAAATAAAACCCAGGTTTAAAACCCTGGGTTTTTTCTTTGGCAAAAACTACTAGATCCACAACTTCAGCTTTTGAGCGCACCCCGTATAATGTCGCTATGTCAAAGCTGTCATCAGCGATTTTAGCTACTCTGGCATATTGCGATCAATTCCAGTATCCATTGACCTTGTCGGAAATTACCGAGCGCTTGATCAGCGAAACTACATTTAGTTTAAACGAGATAAAGTCCGAAGTAGAAAAGCTGGTCAAACTCGGCAAAATCATCAGAACTGGCCTGTATTTTCAGCTTTCAAATTCACCCGAATGGTATCGGATCCGTCAGGCTCGCACCAAAAGTAGCCAAGAAAAATGGAGCTCAGTGCATGATTTTGTGTCTCAAATCAAGGGAATCCCCTGGGTGGAAGGAGTGGCGGTGACGGGCTCACTGGCTATGGATAATGCTGAAACAGATGCAGATATCGATTTTTTGATAGTGACACAGCCTCGACGTCTCTGGTTGACCAGGCTGTGGATCAGCTGGATAGCCCTGAAAGATGGCAAAAAGCGCTCCTGGCACGTGGAAAAGCCAAATAGCTGGTGTTTGAATCTCTGGTTGGATTCTGCGCACTTGAGTATGGAAAAGCCGTTTCAGAGCGTTTATGGGGCCTACGAAGTGGTTCAAGCGGTCTGGGTATTCGATAGAAAAGGTTGGCAGCACCAGTTTTATTCCCAAAATGCCTGGATCTCAGATTTTATTCCAAATATGGCGGCCAAACTCGTTACCGATAAACCTCGGGATTTACATGCTGATCTGAGATTGGCCAGTAGTCAGGTTGGTGATCCCATCATTTCATTATTGGATCGGTGGGCATTTTTGATCCAAATGTTCTATATGAAACGACATATGACTCGAGAAAAAGTGGGTAGGGGAATGGCTTTCTTTCATCCTCGTGA
>CAYQZC010000118.1:2941-3451 GCA_964421945.1 uncultured Pseudomonadales bacterium | reverse complement strand
TAACTTCCCCAAATGCTTTTGAAAATCCCGCTTAGCTCTTTTTTGGAAAGCAGAGAAAAAACTGGCTTATTGGCACGGTCGAGTTGTTCATTGATTGATTGCTCCAGATTCCAGGTGTTGATGTCTTGGAGCATTTGTTCGAGCTCAGGGTCCTCAGTTTTGATTCCTTGTTTTTGGCGCATCTCAGCCAAGATTTGTAGTGTCTTGGTGATTTCCCGCTCGGCGATCAAGTTAATGCGCAGATGAAGTTCTTCTCGGAGAGTAGCAATTTGAGCAGCTCGATTTTGTGAAATCAGCACAAACACCGATAGTAAAATCGCCTCTAGTGAGACTGCCATAGTCAAGAATCCAAAGGGGTAAGGATCAAATGGCTTGATAAAAGAAAAAACGCCGGTGTTGATGGCAATCCATAAAATAAAGAGGGCAATGTTAACAAACAAAAAGGCGGGATTACTGCTGAGAGAGGTCATGGCGTCGGCAATTCGGGCAGACTTTGAGCGGGAGCGCAGC
>CAYQZC010000118.1:2578-2931 GCA_964421945.1 uncultured Pseudomonadales bacterium | reverse complement strand
CTCAAGAGTGCGAAAAAAATGTTTGCGATGCATGGGTACAGATTGAGGTTCGGGTGTGGTTTTTGCCATATTCACCTTTCGTACTTCATGGTGCCCTTTTTATCTGGGTGATGTCAACTAGGAGAGTGAATAGGCGTCTTATAACTTGCTGCGTCCCAATCAATAAGACGCACAAGTATAACCCATTCTTCAGGGTTTTCCATAAAACGTTCCGGGTCAAAATGAATATCTTGGGAACTGTAATACATAGTGTTTGGATTGTGATCAGAGCGATATACAGATTTTCGAATGTACTCTATTGTAAAGTTGTTTTGGTGAGGATGATTGTGGCTGATACCCACTGCTTCTAACTC
>CAYQZC010000118.1:0-2568 GCA_964421945.1 uncultured Pseudomonadales bacterium | reverse complement strand
AACTCTTTTACAATTTCGTTCATCTGCCTGATGATTTCAGGCCAGTACCACTCGGGAGTAACATGAGAAAAGTAACTCATTTGGTTGACACTTATGCCGCAATATCGCGAGAGTACTCTAATGGCACCATCTTTTGATTCACGGGCTCCAAAAATTGGGGCCACAGGAATGCCATGCACGTCATGTACTTCTTTCCAAATAGAATAGGCAGATTTATCTATCTTATTTTCAATCACTCCGTTGGTCCAAACTTTAGCTTCTGAACCGGTCTTATCCAAGGTAATGCGTTGATATTCAGGGTTAGAGATCAAGTTTTGGAATCCTCGTACATCGAGCGAATCCTGTAAGACTTGTAGTAGACACAACTCCGGTAAATCCAAATTTTCGAAGCCTCGTACCAGGTGATCACGTGCTCGGGAAGCTGATCTCATTGCCTGACTGAGAGTGGGCAGCACTTTTTGTCTGATGTTGCTCTGTTTATCGATGATCTGGTAAAGATCTTTTACAGAATTCAGTTCATTTGGTATGAGAAGTGATCTCTGTTCTGTTTTGGCATATATGCAGAGATTTTTAAAGGCAGAGCTGTCATAGTGGTCTTGATCAGACGAGGATGATATGGCTAAAGAAAGTTGTGATTTGTGATGTGAATTTGGTAGTTTTTCAATCCAGCTAGATATTTTGGGTCTAAGGTCAAGTCTTCGGAGCCAAATTTTTTCTAGCAATGTTCCAATATCTTCGGATGTAAGTGAGTGTGGTTCTTTACCGCTATTTTCCAAATAAAACCAAACCTGGAGTTCTAAACCATTGTGAATCCCAAGATTAATAAATTCGTAAAAAATCCTAGGTACTGACCTGATTTTACTTTGGTCAGCCATAAAAAATTTCCAGGTTTTTTCTGGATTATGTGAAAAGAATTTTTTGATTATCTCGAAAGTATCCCACCAACCTATCCCAGCAATAGAGTCTATAGGCTGAGATTTGAAAAATTTGATGAAAAAGCGCCATGCTAAGTCAACATGGCCGAGAGCATAGATGTATTCGACTAACTTTAAGCTCTCATATACCGTTAACTTAAGGTCATTTAAACGTGCCTCAACTGTTTCAAAGTGGTGGTCGGCAATATCTAGTTTTATAAAAACAGACTCCACGGAGTCATTCATAAGGTTATGCTTTACTAAAAATTGTCGTGCAACTTGGCTGCCTGATTTTTGATAAATGGCAAAGAGAAGCCTTTCAAGCAAGTAATTGTTTTTCCTGAATAGTCGATTGCGGACGGCGCAAATTTTTTCAAGGTACTCAAAATGAAAGCAAACAAGAAAATCGATACTGTTATCCAATTGTAAAAACTGTGAAATACTAAAAATATGATTGTCGATTACAGCTATCAGTGAATCCAAGGTTTTACGCTCAGATAGAGAAAGTGAATTTTTCGATATGAAATGTGACAATAATTCTTCAATCACTTTTTTCTCCATGTTTGCACTAGATTGCTTTTCTTGTTCGGTCTGTCCTCCGCTAGCAATAAGTGATCTAACCTGATCAAAGTCAGAGACTGCACAAATTGCTAAAGTTTGTTCAAATGCTTCTAAAACAATGCTGGTTAGTGGTGAAATTGATTTGATCAAATCCAATACTTCTGGGACATAGCCTACTTTGGCCAGTTCTTGCATGATGTTGCTCAAGGCAAAAAGACTTTCATCAAAGGGGTCAATTTCTTGTTTAAAAAAGTCATGAATAACATCGGGATAGGTGCTCAAAAAATGATTGGCCAAGTAAGCCTTGTTTTGATTCTCGGATTTTTTCAAAACGATTGAGATTAGTTCCAAATTGTTTATACTTGGCTCTAGATCATCCACTAGCCTTTTTAAGGCCTCATTATAGAGGCCAAAATTGTTGATTATGCGAAGTACTTCGATCTTATCTTCAAGACTACCAGTTTGTTGGAAAAAATCCTTTGAATTGGCCAGAAAATTTCTTAGATAGTCTTGAGTTTCCCGATATGATTGTTGGGCTTGTTGAAAAGACTCTAAGCTTTCTTGTACGGGAGTGCGTTCTTTCAATTCCATAGGTGACATGCCAAGATCATTGTAGGTGGTATCAGAATGTTTGTGAATGATTGATCAGAAAAATGCGATATAATCCCTGAATGGGAGGTGTCGCCTAGTGGTTTATGGCACACGCCTGGAAAGCGTGACCCGCAAGGGCCCGTGGGTTCGAATCCCTCCACCTCCGCTTCGAACCTGGCGAGGGTAAATCCCTCCACCTCCGCTGGATACATAAATTGATTCAATCTGCTAAATTTCCGCAAAAACATGAAGCTTGCAAAAAAGGCCGGTATGGTATCCCAGGCCTGTGCTAATTACTTTTCGCTACGGTTGACAATTGTAAGAATCTAGTCCACAGTGAAAATATGATTGATACTTCAACCAAGCCACTGGAGCAACTGATCGTAGTAGTCGAAGATGACGAGTTTCTGTCTGACGCCTATCAACTTAAGTTTGAACAAGCTGGACTGCCAATCTTGTCTGCAAAGGATGGCGAAGCCGGTCTTGCACTGATAAAAGAAAA
>CAYQZC010000117.1:0-3480 GCA_964421945.1 uncultured Pseudomonadales bacterium | reverse complement strand
AGTGATTCGAGACAAATTTGTGACCAGTAAGTCATCGCCGACGATCATAGTTTCAGCTGGAAGACTTTTGGAAAGTTGTTGCCAACCAAGCCAATCATCTTCACTCAGTCCATCTTCGATCGACATAATCGGATACTTTTTGGACCAAGTATGCCAGAAATGAATCATCTCTTCTGTGCTAAGCGGCTTGGCTACCCCTTTTAGTGAATAGTTACCATTTTTATATAATTCTGAAGTGGCTGGATCGAGGGCAATGGCAATCTCTTTTCCGGGTTGAAAGCCAGCTTTTTCGATAGCCATCATCAACAACTCTATGGCTTCTTGATCATCACGCACAGCAGGAGCGAATCCACCTTCATCCCCTACCAAAGTACTGAAACCTTTTTGTTTGAGAACAGCTTTGAGCTGGTGATACACCATGACCCCTTGCTCAACTTTTTCGGCAAATGTGGATGCCGAGATTGGCACCACCATAAATTCTTGAAACGACGTAGTTTGCCAGTTGGTATGTGCTCCCCCATTGAGGACATTAAACATCGGGGTGGGCAGATGGTACTCAGTGGTGGGTACTAAAATAGTTTGATCTTGTGCTGACGCAATGCGTTGATAGATGAGATTGAGGTATTTGTAATAAGGAAGATGGCGACTCTGAGCTACTGCTTTGGATAGAGCTAGCGATACACTGAGGGCGGCATTGGCACCAAAACGGCTGAGATTGGTAGTTCCATCCCTTAGTACGATTTCACTGTCACAACTCAGCTGATCATAGGGATCATTGTTTTTGAGGGCAGGTCCGATCAGATCTTGGATATGTCGGATGGCTTGCATGACGCTTTTGCCACCATATGAGTTTGCTCTACCATCGCGGAGCTCTAGTGATTCATGTCTGCCGACACTGGCTCCGCTGGGCACACTAGCTCTACCCAGCGCACCATCGCTGAGCCAAACGTCAGTTTCTACTGTAGGATTACCGCGAGAATCTAAAATTTGGCGTGCCAAAATACGACTAATGCTGACCATAGATCAACAATAGCACGATTGTAGACGCAAACTCTAGATGAACTTAACTACTCAAACGTTCTTGGATTCGAGTCAGGACTTGAGGAGACACATTTTTCATGTGTTTCAAGGCGCGAGCGCGTTTCTTGAGCCGACGCATCTCAGTCAAGCGGATTGCTTTGACTTTTGATGGTTTTTGATAGTAGCGACGATCTTTAACTTTTTGAACAATGTCAGTTGCAATGGTAATTTTCTTAAATTTCTTAATTAAATCACCAGTTGTGTCATTGCCTTGGGCTTTAATAATAATGGGCACTCGACATCACCTCCTTTAAGATAAGGGGAATTATACAGTACCAGAGATAGTTTGACTAGTCGGCCAGATTTCTTTGGCTAAATTGATGACTTCTTCTAGCGTCAATGGACTGGGGACTTGGTTGCGATGTTTTCGAGAGCCGTTAATCAGCATTTTTCCACTTGGGTGATAGTACCAAGAACCTTTTTTGTCGAGGTTTTGGACAGCTTGGCTGAGTTTTTCGAGCGTGAAAGGAGCGTCTGGGCGCGCTTTGATCCGGACGTTACCGAGTTTGCTGTCTTTTCGGATCACTAAGAGGTACCCCTGTTTTTGAGCAACTTTAATGACGTCGTCATTACTGGTTTCGACTGCCAAACACTTTCCAAACGACATTTCGATGGTTTGAGCTTCGGTGTTGATAATTTCGACTGCTTTGATGTGCTGAGTCAAGGCTGCGTGTGCCGCATCAAGACACTGCAAACCAAAATAGAGCATCGAGTCATCATCGTGAGGGTCGATGGTCATTACTCCGTGAAGGAGTTCATGAATCATAAATTCATAACGAGTGTTCCCTGCTTCAGGCCAGTAGACTTCTCCGAGATGATCAATTTCAGTGATGAAATTTGCCATAGCTTCGAGAGTTTTGTCAGTTTTTAGTTCAGGATGAATTTTGCAAATGTGTTGATACACCAACAGCGAAGCGCTCAGCATTTTCAATCCGCGATCGGGCTGATGATGGTCAAATTCTCCCAAGCCGGTGTCGACATGGGTGACTTCATGAAGCTGGTTGCCATGGGCTTCGGCTTCTTCCAAGCTCAGTGTGTCACCTGGATTGACAAAGAGTACTTTAGCATCGGCGAAGTGTTGTGCATCAAAACGCTTGAGGAACCAGACTGCTCCAACGGCGTCTAAGTCAGGAGCGTGATGAGTAACTATAATGCGTCGGTTCATACCGGGAGTATAGACGGCATGCAAGGTTGGCGCAAGGTTTAGGCGTTTTAATCAGGACTATGAGGAGAAATGAGTGGCGAGAAGTACTTGACCCTACTTTCACTCTTTTGACTTCCCAACGAAGTCCCCACCGCAACAGCCTTAGAACCGGTTGATTCTGGAATGTTGCAGTGGGTTCCTCACCGGGAATATGAGTACTATATGAAAAGACACAGAAAAAACCCAGAGGCAAAAAACTTTGATATAGCGTTGTATAGTTTTTTTACCAGACTCCAGAAAAAATGCTTATAAGCTCATTTTTTAGAGTAGTCTTGGGTTTTGCTTTTTTTGAGTTGTTTCCAAATAAGCTTGGCAATCCACAAAATAAGCTTGAATGGAGCGGTCAAAACCAACCATGTAAATGGTACAGGATCATCTTCTCCACGGACCCAAACTGAGATGATTAACCACTTTTTTTGGCTGCCTAAGTAGTTGGCTACCACATGTACTTGCCGATCATGGACCATTTTGATGAACTTCGACTTGGAAGAATGGGCAAACGGGATAGTAGTATCAGGGTTTTCGAGGACCCTAATAATCTGATCCAACGTCAATGAACGCAGCTGTGCTCGTTCTTGGGCATGTTTGGTAAAAATAAAACCCTGGTATTCCATACTCACTATCTACAATACCTGTTCTAGTACGATTGAGCAAATAGCCAACGATGGGTAGCTGGTTTGCCACATTTGATACAGGTGCCTTGCTCTTCAGCTACATGCCCTTCATCGTCGATAAATGGTAAACAGCGAGTGCTGGCTTTGGTTTCTTCTTTGATGGTTTCTTCACAGGATTTTTCTTCACACCAGAATGCTTTTAGGAAACCACGCTCAGTCGTCATGATAGTTTTAAAATCATCATATGAAGATACATCGTGGATGAGACGGCGTTGGTCAGATAAGGCTTTTTCCCAAAGTTGAGTCTGGATCCGTTCTAAATGAGACCCTACGCTACCGGTAATGTCTGCCAGTGGCAGCTCGATTTTTTCATGACTGTGACGATAACTCGCTGTTGCCACCCCTTTTTCAAGTTCTTTGGGACCGATTATCAACAATAACGGAATACCTTGGACTTCAGCATCATTGAGTTTCCAACCCATACTATGTGCTTCGTCCATGTCTGCGGTAGCCCGAATTTCAGCTTTGACGAGTTGTTCTGTGATCTCTAACACTTTGCTGCGAACTTCGTCAGTATTTTGA
>CAYQZC010000116.1:0-3499 GCA_964421945.1 uncultured Pseudomonadales bacterium | reverse complement strand
GAGTCAAGTTTCGATTGCATGGTAGTGGGAGGAAGTTTTGAGGTTTTGACTGGGACACTGGTTGCACCCCCAGCTTGGATCTCCAAACTGGGAGTAGAGTGGTTATTCCGACTCATCCAAGAGCCTTGGCGTTGGAAACGTCAGTTGGCTCTGGTCGCATTTGTCAGGATGGTGCTCAAGCGAGCTATTCTTCGCCCTGAGTGATTCCCAATAACCACAAGACTGCTTCTTTTTTGTAGCGACGGTCACCTCGAGAGTTGATTCTGATAGCTGGTAATTTTCCGCGTTTGCCCCAACGTTTGATGGTCATTGGTGAGACTCGGAGTAAATCGGCAACTTCGCGAACGGTCAATAGATCGGGCAAGTTGTTGATATCGAGTTTACTGGCATCATCTGCACGGCCAGTGCGTTTGTCATCCAACTCTGCTGGGGTGACACCTGGGGTTGGTGGAAATGGTTGATTAACCATGGTAATCCTTTCGTGCCAAACGGTTTTATCCTTTTTTAGTGCTACGGTTTCAAACCGCAGTTACCACAAGTGGCAGGCACAGACCACCTAGTACGATTTGAACGCTTTTCCGGTGAGAGTAAGACGGACATTGGCTCGACTAGTTCAGAGTCAGGCTTTTGTTATCTCAACAGTAGCAGACTGGGAAGAACTGGGTCAATAGGGAGTTGGTTAGATATGGTTTGTGAGGCAGAAATGGTGGTTTTCCGAGAAATCTCCCCAGAAAATTATAGAAGTCTTCTTATTCACAATCACATTGGTGTTTACTTTGTGTGTAGGTATTGCGCACATGAAAGTTACTCACATAATAGTCCTATAGATTATTTAAGTTGATCCTATATATTTTGATTTGTGTATAACTTTTTATTTTCCTCAGGACATATGATGAGTATGCCTGAGCGACATTGGGTATAACAAGTTAGTGGTGAAGTATGGTGAGTTATAATACCGAGTTCGTTTACACACTGCAGTACTAGGTAGGAGAAGAGTCAATGATACTCGATCAACTCAATGGTTTACTGCCAGATGCCACGCTTCTGTGTGAAGTCGGTGGGAATACTGGTGGAATTGGGATCTTCCAAGATGGCGAATTTCGGATTTTTGTAGCCGTCACCAGCCAACATGGCGATCACGGAGTTTTCCGCCTCGCTAAGGAATGGTTGCTGTTGCCTGAAATCATCACCTTGGGTGAGTGTTTGGAAAAACTGCATCAAGGTCACAAGGCCAGTTGCTTGATCAGATCGGCAGGTCTGGGGAGCTATTTGTATAGTTGTACTGGCTACCCGGTCACCGATTTGGTCCAAGTTGAGTTTTTGTTCAAAACCTACATTGAGCACCGGCCTCATGATGAGGAGTTTGTTTTTATGCTCAATGACGCCCAGTTAGAGCAGCTGAATGGGGTGTTGCATCAGATTCAAGCGGTCTGGAATCTGAAACGATAGGAGTGTTGACACTCATCGATTTCGGAATAAAATAAATCTTTTGGTCGTTCACATGATCCAAAGGAGGCAGCCATGTTACATGCTGCTAAAAAAAGCTTCGCCCAGTTAGCAATGTTGGGAGGACTAGCCGCCGTGATAATGGTTGCCCTAGTTGTGGTGACCTCGTTAATTGGTTGGTTGGGCTACATTGTGGTCCTCATCCCATTCTATTTGCTGATTGGCGGCCGTTAACCAACACGGTGAACAATCAATTCCCCTCTATCCAAAGTGATAGAGGGTTTTTTTATGCTAAAATAGCGCGTTCCTATCGATCTTTTACAATCAAGGAGAGTGTATCTCATGGCAGTAGCCATTCGTACAATTTCGGAACGAGCGGTGACGGCATTGTCCCAAGTCCATGATGGAAAAGTCACGGTTTTTAGTGATAGTAACATTGAAGGTGCTTTTCGCCGCAAACAATGCTATTTACGATTGTTTACTGACTCGGTGATCGGGACCAAGTTTGCACTAGTGCCGCTGAGTCAGTTGTCTCTATTTACTATACTGGAAACATTGAAACAGACCAGGCAGACTATTGATGGCACGCGGGTGACCCTAGATAAAATCCAGCGGGAAGCCAAGATGGAAGCTGTGCAAAAGGGGATTGAAGCCCCTTTGTATCGGTTGATCTACTGTCCCGATTTGGAGTTACCTCTGATTCGCTGTTTTGAGGTTTTTTACCTCAATTCCTCAGATGGTGATTGGCGTGTCTTGCTGAGGTTTACCTTGGAAGAGGAGGAGCTAGGGCGGACTACTCAGGAGCATTATGGCTTTATTGAGTCGAGCTTGCAGCTATTCAATCTGATGGCTGGTTTGGAAGAATTGCTAACTTGGACTCGCTAGCCAGGATCCAAAAACCCCGTCTATTGCTAGACGGGGTCTTTTTTTTTAATCTCGAATAAGAAAAAATTATTTCAGTTCGACTACACAGCCGGCTTCTTCGAGGGTTTTCTTGGCAGCTTCAGCAGCTTCCTTTTTGGCACCTTCGAGAACGGTGGCTGGTAAGGCTTCGACAAAAGCTTTGGCTTCACCCAAACCTAATTCTGGTTTGAGAGTGCGGACAGCTTTGATAGCACCGATTTTGTTTGAACCGGAATCTTTAATGATTACGTTAAATTCGGTTTGCTCTTCAACAGGAGCAGCAGCGGCTGCACCAGCGGCGGCGCCGGCCATCATCATAGGAGCGGCAGCACTCACACCAAACTTGTCTTCTAAAGCTTTGACGAGGTCTGAAACTTCCATTAAGGAGAGTTCAGCTACAGCGTCGACGATTTTTTGAACTTTTTCCGAGAGTTGTTTTGTGTCTTCGGTCATAGGTTCCTTTCTATTACTAGTTATTGTTGCTTTTCAGCAATAGCCTTCAAAGCATATACCAGGTTGCGTTGGCTGGCTTTCAAAACGTTGACCAAACCATAAGCTGGACCTTGCACACGGCTCATCAAGGTAGCGATCAGCTCATTCTTACCTGGCAATTGACTGAGTTGTTCGACTTCCGCAGGGGAGAGAACTTTATCAGCCATCATGCCTTGTTTAATTACTAATTTTTCCGTGTCTTTATGAAAAGAGAATAATTTCTTGAGGGCCGAAACTTCGTCATCATATGACAAAGCTAAAGCATTCATTCCCTCGAGAGATTCTTTGAGTTTACCTTTGCCCAAAGCGATGTCGATCAAGGTGTTTTTACTGACGAAAAGTTCGCCACCGACTTCACGAAGTTCAGTGCGAAGTTTGACTTGCTCGTTTGCAGTTGTACCAGCGTACTCGACAACAGCTAATGATTTAGCTTTGCTGATTTTGTCTTGCAAAATCTTGACTTGGTCTAGGTTATGTTTGTTTGGCATAGCAATCCTTTGGCTAATCCAGAGAAAGTGTGAGAGTGTAGGCGACCGGGGGAGAAAAGTGCAAGATTTGCTTTTGAGAAAAAGCGAACTGCGTGATTTCTGGACCTCGGCGCGACTTAGTAAGTGTACAACTCAGCACGCTGTCTTAGGACAAAGCAGTATTATAACTT
>CAYQZC010000115.1:0-3524 GCA_964421945.1 uncultured Pseudomonadales bacterium | reverse complement strand
AATCGCCACCTTAAACGCCCAACAGCAAAGCATCATCAATGCTCGGTCTGGTACTTTCACCACTTCAGTCGGTGATGTGCCTTTGGCTGATGATTTCAATGCCTCGATTGGATATAAATCCCAAGCTCCGAGCAACTCATTTGCTGTTTTTAGTTTTGGCGGTTACACCCATCGGAAAGGCATGAGTCAGTATGGGGCCAAGGCTCGAGCTGAATCTGGTCAGTCAGTGGAGGAAATTTTACAAGCCTACTATCCAGGTACTACTTTGAAGAAAGACTATCCTGTATCTGGGAATATTTCGGTGCAAGGTGTGGGAAGTATTTCATTTGAAGATCAGTATTTGCAGGGTATCTATGAAATGCCGGGCAGTTGGCATATCAATGCCCTGAAAGCTCAGGCTATCGCAGCTCGGACCTATGCCGTCAAATATACCGACAATGGCAAAAAAACCATTTGTACCACTGAAAGTTGTCAGGTTTTCAAAAACCAGAAAAAGGGCGGCGACTGGGAAAAAGCGGTAAATGAGACCAAAGGTTGGGTGCTGGTCGATGGAAGTGGTAATCCGGTTTCCACCCAATATGCCTCCACGCATGGTGGCTATACCACTACTGCTGGTTGGGATACTACTGATAAATCGGGTTCGGGTGATTGGAGTAATAAAGCTTGGGAAAAAAAGGCTAGCTCACCTTGGTTTTATAAATCTTGGTATCGGTCAGGGTACTCGAGCTCCGGGCCTAATTGTGGTAGGAGTCATCCCTGGTTATCTCAAGAAGAATTTAGCGATATCGTCAATGCTTGGATAGTTCGCAAAAATGCCAACGGCGCTGATGTAGGTCGGATTATTCCGGTCACTATAAACACTTGTAAAGTAGGTGGGAGTGGTGGAAATCCTTACTCGATGGAAGAACTTCGTAATTTAGCAAATAATTCAGGCGGAGCAGTGACTAAAGTAAACAGTGTTTCAGTAGCTCATGGCAGTGATGGTCAAACTGCTACTGTAAAGCTCCAGACCAATCGTGGTGAAATTTCTATACCTGGTAGTGAGTTCAAATCGACCTTTAACTTGCGGGCTCCGGGATACATTTCCATCCCTCAAAGTAGTTTTGCATTTTTCAATATCGAGTATAAGCCGTAAAATGCGCTATGGCGCGTTTGCAATCGCTTCACCTTCATTACTTTAGAAATCATTTTGATGTCAAAGTGGATCTTGATGAAGATATCGTGGTGATCGTGGGTGATAACGGCCAAGGTAAAACTTCTTTGGTCGAAGCTGCTTACCTCATGGCAACTGGGACCAGTTTTAGAGCAGATCGAGCAGAAGAAATGGTAAGCTTTGATCAAGAGCTGGCTCGGGTGACTGCCAAACTCAGCACCGATGATACTTTGGAAGTGATAGTGACTAGAGGCATGGTCCAGGGTAAGCGCACCCAAGCCCGACTTTTTAGTGTCAATCAAGTCAGACGTCGGCGAAAAGACTTCATTGGTTATTTATCGGCGGTGGTATTTCGGCCAGAAGATATGCGACTGATGGAGGGTTCGCCGAGTCGCAGGCGCACTTTTATGGATAGTGCCTTGATCCAGTCACATCCCAGCTATGCGGTGTCGCTGACTACCTATGAACAAGCCTTGTTGCGACGCAACAAGATTTTGCAGGCAGTTCGTGAGCGTGAGATGCCAGTCACTGTCCTGACTTATTGGAATAATCTGATTATTAAACATGGGCAAGTGATCCAGGATGCCAGAACTCGATTTTTGGATAGTTTCAGTACCACCGAATTTCCGGTAGCCTTCGAGGTCACATATGTGCCGTCGTTAATGTCAGCAGAGCGGCTGGCTGAGTATCAACCGCGAGAAATCGCCGCTGGTCACACCTTGATCGGTCCACACAAAGATGATTTTGAGGTCAAGTTTCAGTGGCGACCGGGCCAAGCTTGGCAGACGGTAAGCACATATGGTTCTCGAGGTCAACAAAGGATGGCAGTGTTGTGGCTGAAGTTGGCCGAGCTTTCATATCTCAAAACTACCAATGACCAGTTACCACTGCTACTTTTAGATGATATTTTTTCAGAACTTGATCATGAAGTCAGGGGATTGGTAATGCAGTTGATGACGGCTCAACCGACGATCGTGACCACCACAGAATCACAAGTAGCTGCCGACCTCGAACGCGAATTACCCAAGGTACAGATTCTGACTTTAGAATGATATAGTAATCTGGACATGCCAAATCTTTCACCTGATACACTTGCTACTTTTGTTGCTGATTTTAAGCTGCCGGCCCTCGAGTCACATAAAGGCCAGAATGGGAAAGTGTTGGTCATCGGAGGTTCGGAGTTATTTCATGCTGCCAGCAAATGGAGTCTGGATACCGTTTCGCGGTTGGTAGACATGGTTTTTTATGTGTCAGTTCCTAGTAATAATAGTTTGGTGCAAGAGGCTAAAGGTGCTTTTTGGAATGGGCTGATTATCACCCGTCCTCAACTAGAATCGTACATCCAAGAAGCCGATGTGGTATTGATTGGTCCAGGTATGGAGCGAAGTGAATTCGAGCCAGCACTAGCCCATCTGACACCATCGCAGTGGGCAGAGATGCAGCTGACCGAAGCAGAATGGAACTCTGATACTGAAAAGATTACTAATATGCTTTTGGCTAAGTATCCAGATAAAAAATGGGTGATCGATGCAGGAGCTCTCCAGATGATCCACCCCGAGCTTTTGACTGATAGGTGTGTTTTGACGCCTCATCACGGTGAGTTAGAACGATTGAAAAGTCGAACATCCTGGGAAGATTTGATGGCAAAAAAGGTGACAGTATTGGTCAAAGGTGAAACTGATCAAGTCCAAAAAGGTCCAGACTCATTTGAAATCAAAGGTGGTAATCCAGGCATGACCAAAGGTGGCACGGGTGATGTGCTGGCGGGTCTGGTAGCTGGCCTCTACGCCACACAGTCTGCGCTAGCGGCGAGTGTGATCGGCAGTTATGTCAATAAAAAAGCAGGTGAGATCTTGGCAGAAAAGGTGGGTCCGTTTTTCAATGCTAGTGATCTAGCTGCCAAAGTCCCAGAAGTACTCTGGCAAACTATTAGTGAGTACCAACAAAGGTAATTTTCTTGCAATTTCTGCGGTGATTGTTACAATCAGCTCAGAATGTATCAGCCTCATTTTTCGATTACTTCCAATTTATTGACTTATATCTCACGAATCGAGTCAGCTAAAGCGCTGATAGATCAAGCTGCGTTGGTGCCTTCATGGGAAGCAAAATTTCGAGATGACGCTTTGGCTCGGACGGTCCATTTCGGAACTAAAATCGAAGGAAATGATCTGACCCAGGATCAAGCTCAACAGGTAGTCAGATTGGATGGAGCCTCAAGCTCTGCAGAAGTGATGCAGAAAACGGGAATCCTCGCCCGAGAACGAGATATTCAAGAAGTCATCAATTATCGAAACGTGATTCGTTGGATCGATCAACAAAATATTTTACAAACTTCTCAACTTTTTTCGCTCGATACTTTGCGGCATCTTCA
>CAYQZC010000114.1:0-3605 GCA_964421945.1 uncultured Pseudomonadales bacterium | reverse complement strand
AAAAGAAAAAAAACCAGCATTGGTTATACTAGATATTATGCTGCCCAAAATGGATGGTTTTGGGTTGCTCAAGAAAATGAAGGCAGATGCTTCACTTGAAAAAATTCCGGTCGTGATTGCTTCAAACTTTGCAGATGACGAGTACAAGAAAAAAGCAAAAGATTTGGGTGCTGTAGATTTTTTTGTCAAAAGTGAGATTGCCCTGACAGACTTAATCGCTCGTTGCCATGTCTACCTCAAAGATGCAGGCCGTGGGCAGACTTCTCCCAAGAACTAGGATTGACAACCAGTTGCCACAGCGCTCGATACGAAGCGATGCTCAGTAATGGCCAATAAAATGGCATGAGAAAAACTAATGGCAGCAGATACTTTTGTTTTTGCTTTAAGGCAACAAACAAGTGAATGAGTATGTACATACTATTGCCCACAAGCAAGTTGATACTGGCAATAAGAGCTAAGATTGGATGACCAGATAAATCAACCTGGGGCAGCCCCAAACCCGGAAGTAAGTACCAGCCAATAAACATTACCCAGAGAATAGGATTGATGAGTGGAACACTGACAATAGAGCCATAAATGGCCAGTGAGGCAAGACCTCGCCATCCACCAAGATCTTTCATTAAGGCCAAAGGATTCCGACTGTGCACCAGAAAAGTCACAAAGAAACCTTTTTGCCACCGTGTCCTTTGTTTGATCCACCCCCAAAGATTGCTCATGGCCTCTTCCTGGGTGAAAGAATTTAACACCAACGTTTCGTAATGGTATCGGGAAAGCCTCCAGCCAAGATCAGCGTCTTCAGTGACATTATAAGGATCCCAGGCGCCAATCTTTTTCAAGGTGCCAGTCAAAAAATGATTACTAGTTCCGCCCAAGGGTAAGGGAATCCCCAAAGCTTGAAGTCCGGGCAGAAATGAATCAAACCAAAACCCATACTCGAGAGTAAAAAAACGTGTCAAGAGATTTTGATTGGCGTTATAGAAGGTCAGTCTTGCTTGAACACAAAGTGTATTTAATCGACTTTTTAAAAGCAGTAGCCAGGCTTTACGAAGCTGCAAAGTATCCGGGCGATCCTCAGCATCGTAGATCACTGTCAGACTGCCACGGGCCAGATTGAGTGCAAAGTTGCAAGATCGAGGCTTAGTGGAGAGTGATCCAATCGGTACTTTTACTATGTGAAACATGACATTTTCTGGGGTGGCTGAGCTAGAATTATGGTAATAAATGCCCATCTTTGCTAATGCTGCTAGCGTGTCACGGTCATTCACCTCAACAGCAATTTTTATGTCAAGTAAGTGGGGTGGATATGATAAGGAACGTACATTATTGACAAGAGTGGGGATCACCTCACTTTCCTGTTTCAGCGGCACAATAATGGTATACAGGGGCAGCGATTGATCATCGATCGCTGCCAGCTCTTCTGGCTCAACTGTCACTGATTTGTTAATCCAACGACCCGCAAGGTAGAGGAGAAAACGGAGTGGATTAAGAATAAAGTAGACCAGGTTGATGGCAATAAATACAAAAGCAATGACTTTGCTGCCACCAATGAGCCAGGCCCCTGCAGCGAGAGCTGCCAGAATTGCTACCACTCGCCTGGCTTGTTGCGTCATGATTAATGAGCTGGAGTGTTCGGGTCGAGCAAACGCTAAGCTTTTTTCCATCAATGGTGTCTCTAAGTAGGCGTTATAGAAGGTCAAGGCTTCGTTAATTTGGCCATGACTGGTAATGGTGACTTTTGTGTTTTTGGGTAGTTGTTGCAAGAGTGACTTCATCTGAGTAGCAGGGAGGGCCGGGTTGGCAATGAAAAGCCAATTTGAATCACCTTGCCGCAGATGGAAGACCTGAAGCTTTGCCATATCGGGAAGTCTCAATAATGGTAACTCAGCTTTATTTGGGTTCAGCGCAAGGGGGATCTCAGCCATGTATGGCAAGTGGTAGAGCTTTGCCATGTCTGCATAGAAAGTCTGAGGATTCCCGATTATACCTCGATGAATCAACCATGCGACAGGGTCCAAACTTGAGTGGAAAATGTCATCAAGCTGAGCTAAGTGAATCGCGAATAACAGCTTGCTACTAAGTAAGCGTTTTCGTGGTTTCCAATCTGAAGTGGGAGTGATACTTGCAGGCATTTGTGCTTACTCAGTATAGTAGCAATACAAATGACTAAACAATTGCCGATTCATAAAGACAAATTACTTGTGGTTATTTTTGCTGGTGGAGAAGGCTCAAGATTGTGGCCAATATCTTCATCGCAATCGCCCAAACAACTCAACACTTTCTTCTCGAAAGACACCCTGCTTTTTGAGGCATATCGGCGAG
This sequence comes from uncultured Pseudomonadales bacterium, assembly GCA_964421945.1. Classification (GTDB taxonomy): domain Bacteria; phylum Patescibacteriota; class Microgenomatia; order UBA1400; family PJMF01; genus BOKX01. The sequence continues at coordinate 1,286 of CAYQZC010000114.1, read as the reverse complement.
CTCTCAAACTTGTCCCTAAAGAACAAATTCTGGTTGTTACCACAAAATTACTTGAGAAAAAAATTGCTCGACGCCTTGCTATCCCGAAGCAAAATATCATAGCCCAGCCGACTAATGCTGATACCTCAGCTGCCGTGGCTGTCACAGCGCTCACCTTACACACTCGATACCCAAATGCTTTGGCATTAATTTTGTACTCAGATCATCTCATAGAGGACATGGAAACCTTTAAGCACGAAGTCTCAGAAGCATTGCATTTTGCCAGTCAACATGACGAAATAACCACTATTGGCACCAAACCAACATCACCAACGGTAGAGTATGGTTATATACGCTTGGGAGAGCAAGTTGGGCCTAATTTTTTCAAGGCCGCTAGTTTTCATGAAAAGCCTGATAAAGTAACAGCTCAGCGGTACTTAGACTCAGAAAGGTACGTGTGGAATACCGGTGTGTATATCTGGAAGCCAAGCGTCCTGTTGCAGAAAATCAAAGAAGTCCAACCCGAGATGTATCAGGAATTGCTTCGTCTGCGTATCAATGTTAATACTGTTCATTTTAACAGTGCCCTGGAATCGTGGTATGACTCAGTACCGCATCTTTCGTTTGAAAAAAGTATTAGTGAAAAACTCCACAACATGTTCGTCTACCAAGGTTCATACACTTGGATTGATGTGGGCAATTGGCGCACTGTGTATCAGCTGCATGAAAAAGATGAAAACCAAAACGTGCAACTTAACAATCGCGCTAAAGTATCCTTTGTAGAAACTCAAAACTGTTTGGTTTATGCACAGGCAGAGGAAGTAAGGCTGATCGGTGTTGAGAACATCATAGTGATTCAGCTCGACCACAAACTCCTTGTTTGTAGTTTAGACCATGCCGCCGAAGTCAAGAAGTTGCACGCCGCCTCTCCCTAATCTCTTTGTGGTACTTCGTGGTTTAGGTAATCACGAATATCGTTAACGATGTCTAACAAACGGCACTCTGTCTTGGTGTAGTACTTATTAACACCAAGTCTGAGATAACTTGTAATCTTTTCTTGATCGATACTATTGGAAACAACAAAAATGGGTAGCTCTGGATAGTTGCCCGCACGCAACTGGGCCACAAAATCTAAACCACTGCCTTTGCCGATCAAGTAATGGTCCAGCCAGATAGCATCGATGTTCTTGACTTCTTGTAAATAATCAAAAGCTTGTTGAATGGTGCGCGCGGTAACCACGATCAATCCCAAACTTTCCAACTTTGTCCGAATGGCCGTTTGTAACGGCAACTCATCTTCAACAACG
>CAYQZC010000113.1:0-3679 GCA_964421945.1 uncultured Pseudomonadales bacterium | reverse complement strand
GATTGGCCACAAGCCAGTGACCCAGCTTTTCGAGGGACAGATCAAACTCGATGACCATGGCTACATCGTGACACGTCAAAGTGCCAGTCAAGCTGGTCTAGAGCTAGCCCAATCTGCAATTGATGATCATCAGCACGTCATGTTCCCTAGTATGACCTCGGTGGAAGGTGTATTTGCTGGAGGCGATGTCGTCGATGTCCGCTATAAGCAAGCTATCACCGCTGCTGGTCAAGGTTGTGCCACAGCTCTCGATGCCGAGCGTTGGCTCGAAAAAACCACTTCCGCCTAACCGCGTCCAAGTTTGTAACCGAATACTCTGCCTTAAAGTAGTAGAAAAGGAGTCCTGATGTCACAAAATAATCCTCACTTGAACGCTGTGAAGCAGCTCAATCAAGTTGCCAAGCTCTTAGAGCCTCACTATGCTGATCAAGCCACCCGGTTTGCTGCAGCTGTCAAAAAACTTTCGGAGCCCGATACTGTCATCGAAGGTAAACTCAAAGTCACCATGGATGATGGCTCGGTCAAAACCTTTCAAGCTTACCGTTCACAGCATAATAATGCTCGTGGACCTTACAAAGGTGGCATCCGATTTCATCAAGGTGTGACGCTGGAAGAGGTAAAAGCTTTGTCGACTTGGATGACCTGGAAATGTGCAGTGACCGGGATCCCATATGGTGGAGGTAAGGGTGGGGTCATCGTCGATCCTCGCAGTTTGTCGACCGGTGAACTCCAACGCCTGAGCCGAGCTTACGTCCAACTGATCGCTGATGCCATCGGACCTTGGCAAGATATTCCTGCTCCCGATGTCAACACCACTGGTCAGATCATGTCATGGATGGTGGACGAGTTTGAAACCTATCTCAAAAAAAACGGTAAACTCCTAGAAAATCCCCGTGCGACTTTCACAGGCAAGCCAGTGGCGTTGGGTGGATCGGCTGGCCGCGAAGAAGCCACAGGTCTGGGTGGGGTGTTTGTCCTAGAGCAACTAGCCAAAAACCTGGGCCTGAAGCGCAAGCAAGATATCACGATCGCGATCCAAGGTTTTGGAAATGTGGGATATTGGTTTGCGTATCATGCCGATCAGCTTGGTTACCGAGTGGTGGCTGTTTCTGACTCGCGAGGTGGCGTCTATGTGGAGCGAGGCCTCGATATTGTCAAGACCTTGGAGTGTAAGAAGAAATCGGGAAGTCTAGGCGAGTGTATGTGTGTCGATGGTGTCTGCGATCTCAAACATGGCAAAGTGATTACTAATGAAGAGCTGCTTGAATTACCTGTCGATATTTTGGTGCCGGCGGCTTTGGAAAATGTCATCACCGCAGAAAACGCTGACCGCATCAAAGCCAAAGCGATTATCGAAATGGCAAATGGTCCGGTGACACCTGAAGCTGATCAAATTTTAGCCAAAAATGAGGTAGTGCTGGTGCCCGATGTACTAGCAAATGCGGGGGGAGTGACCACTTCATATTTCGAATGGGTCCAGAATCTTCAAGGCTATAGCTGGTCGCACCAAGAGGTGATCGGTAAACTCCAACCCTTGATGGAAACAGCTTTTGAAGAAATGTGGGCTATGAAGGAAAAAACCAACCAGCCAGGCCGGATGGCTACCTATATGACAGCTGTCAAACGCGTAGTTGATGCGATGTTACTGAGGGGAGTAGTATAAGTGTTATCAGAGGGTGCAAAACAGTGATAATCAACAAAAGCATTGATGTATCAATCTGGTGTATAATACACAATCCCGAACTATGAGTGCAAAGACCGCCATCCCCAAAGCAATCCAACAAGATATTGAAGAGCTGCTGAAAAAATCAAAGCAGCGTGGCTTTGTGACCCAAGACGAAGTCTTGGATGCGTTTGCCGAGCCCGAATTATATCTCGAACAATTGGATGATTTCTACGAGCAAATCGTGACAGCTGGGATCGACATTTTTGAGTCGGTCTCAGAAGACACCAAAGTCGATGACACCGATGTTCTCCAACGAGAATTGGATGTACTTTCTTCGCTGGATACTGATGGTGTGTCTGACCCTGTCCGGATGTACCTCAAAGAAATCGGCCGGATTCCTTTACTTAACCGTGAAGATGAAATTCGCTTAGCCCAAAAAGCTGAAGCCGGTGATCTCAAAGCCAAAGAAAAACTTACGGCTTCCAACTTACGGTTGGTGGTGTCTATCGCTAAGAAATATATTGGTCGAGGCATGACGTTCTTGGATTTGATCCAGGAAGGTAACAAAGGTCTGATCCGGGCCGTCGAAAAATACGACTGGACCAAAGGTTTTAAATTCTCCACCTATGCTACTTGGTGGATTCGTCAAGCTATTACTCGGGCTATCGCTGATCAGGCTCGTACAATTCGTATCCCAGTCCACATGGTGGAAACCATCAACAAACTGATGCGGACCGCACGTAAGCTGATGCAAGAACTGGGCCGCGAGCCCACTCCAGAAGAAATTGCTAAAGCAATGGAGGGCATGGACGCCGATAAGGTCCGTGAGATTTTGAAAATTTCTCAAAATACTACTTCGCTCGAATCCCCAGTGGGTGAAAGTGAAGATGACAGTGTCCTCGGTGATTTCATCGCTGATGATCGTCAGATCTCGCCCTATGAGGCTACCAGTCAACAAATGTTGCGTGAAAATATTGAAGAAGTGCTCAGCGCCTTGTCTGACCGTGAAGCCAAAGTCCTTCGGATGCGGTTTGGTTTGAGTGGCAATAAAATGATGACCCTCGAAGAAGTCGGCCAAAAATTTGGTGTGACTCGTGAGCGGATTCGTCAGATCGAAGCCAAAGCCCTCCGCAAGCTCAAACACCCAAGTCGCCGCAAGATGTTGCAAGATTTCTTGGATTAGATACTATAATTGGTGTATAACTAATCCATGGCAATCTGCACTTTAGCTGGATTTTTAGCCTATTTTCAAAAAACAAAACCGAGTCAAATCTCGTGGGCACATCGCGTTAATAATCATGGGTATCTGCGGCAAGTATTGGCGGATCCGAGTGTGGATATCATCGAGGCCGATATTTTGCGAGGTGAGATAGGTGACATCATCATGGCTCATCCTCCTGATCTCACCAGTGACCTGAGTTTTAAAGATTTTATTCATCATTTGAGCACCAGTAAAAAAGGCATCAAGTGCGATTTTAAGGATGCTAGTGTGGTGGAAGAATGTGCTGAAATTATCAAATCAGCTGAGCTCAATCAGCCAGTGATCATGAATGCTGATATCGCCATGGGGCCAGGTGCGACTTTGGTGCGCTGTGAAGCGGCGCCATTTCTGAAAGCTTGCCAACAGCATCTGCCCGAGGCGATGGTTTCGGTGGGTTGGACGACCCAGCATGTGGATGGACCCCAGTACACCGCCGGTATGGTGGATGAAGTACTCGATCATATGGCCGGATGGCAAGGGCACGTGACGTATGGAGTCAGGATTATGTTCGCCGAAGAATCTTGGTCTGAGCTCCAACGGCTGCTGAGTGAGCCAGAGCGCTCGATCACATTTTGGAATAATGAACCTGTGACCGAGCAGCAAAAAGCTTGGCTCGATACAGCCACCGATCCATCACGGTGTTTTTACGACATCTCGATTTGATCCTATAATATAGTATTTTCCCTAATATTGTGCTAAAATCTGTTTTTCGCTCGTTAGTAGAAAGGTTTTTTGCGGTGGTCCAAACAGTC
>CAYQZC010000112.1:0-3716 GCA_964421945.1 uncultured Pseudomonadales bacterium | reverse complement strand
GATCAGCATAGACTTTGATCGGACTATCGCGAAAAATCAGATCGGAGTTGGCTTGTTTGTCACCGGTAATCACAGCTATCTCAAGCCCTTTTCGTTGGAGTGATGTCAAAAAATGAAGTGCTCCTCTTTTTAACACATCTGCAAAATGAAAATGCGCCAATGTCCGGTGCTGATCTGCCAACATCAACACAATACCTTCACGATTATGTTTGACACCTGACAAAAAGTAGCGTTGCCCATCAAATTCACCAGAAATACCTTTACCAACCGTTTCTTTCACATTTTCAGCCAAAGTTAATGCCACATTTTGTCGTTGCGCGGCTGTCACGACGGCTTTGGCCAGCGGATGAAGTGAGTGCATTTCGATGCCCGCCGCCACCTTGAGAGCCTGTTTTTCTGTTTTGATGTTTTCAGATGTATGGATCAGTTCGATATTCTCCAGCATCGGTTCACCCAACGTCAGGGTGCCAGTTTTATCAAAATAAATCATGCTCGCAGCATGGATATCTTCAAATGCCGCCGGCTTTCGCAAAATAATTCCAGAACGTGCTACTCGTGACATGCCGCTCACAAACGCCACAGGCGCGGCGATGATCAAGGGGCAAGGTGTCGCAATCACCAACACTGATAACAACCGTGAAATATCTTGGGTGGAAACATAGACAAATCCAGCTATAAACAAAGTCAGGGCCGTAAAGTAAAAGTTGGCCTTTTCAGAAATGCGCACCGTCCGAGCTGGATGGGCTTTGGCCTCATCAACTAAAGCTACGATTTTATGATAAGTAGACGACGAAAAATCACCGTGGACTTTCAGTTCAAAGGCCTCACCTTCATTAATCGATCCACTTTTGATCAGCGTGCCTTTTTTGAGGTTTACCGGTTCGGCTTCACCAGTCAGGTTAGCCACATTGAGGACTGCACCCGCAGGCGAAACTAGCATCCCATCCAAAGGCACTAACTCGCCCCGCTTTACTAAAATAATTTCATCGGTTTTGACTTTTTGGATCGGAATCGCCACATAGTCAGACTCTTTTTTCACCTGACAGATTTTGGGGATGCTTTCACTCAATGCTTTTAATGAAGTGTGAGCTCGCTCAGAAGCAAAAGCCTCCAGAGCTTCTCCGCCGGTAAACATCAATGCAATCACCGCTCCAGCTAAATACTCACCAGAAAATAACGACACCCCCATTGCCAAAAATGCCACATAATCCAAGCTCCAGCGTCCCGCCCGGATGTTACTGTAAGAATCGATCACAATTTTGATCACCCCAACCACTACGGCCGCCATCATGGCATAAGGTACTTTGAATAATCCCAAGAAAACCAGACAAAGCACTAGCGTCGGTAAATAAAATAATGGGGTCAAAGCTGGCAGTTTCATACTATTACCCTATCACAATTGGCTCACAGTTGTTACACTTTAAAAACTATGTCAAATAAAGAGCACTTACCAGGCATTATGCCGGATCAGTACTTTGATAGCGATTATTGGAAACAGCTCCACGAACAATTTGAAATCCCTGCCTTCCCTTTCGAGACACTGATCGATGTCGATTATTACTTACAACACTTGCCATTAAAGGAAATTTCGCTTGCCGCCCGAGGCAACCAAGTAGCACTGGAAGGTGGAAGTTTGCCTGAACGACTCAACAAATATTTGAATATGTTGATCTTTTTGACTGGTGGGCCACCAGGTCCGATCGGTCTCCAGTTTGTAGCCCAACCAGAAAAAGAACGCGGACTCATCAAAATCGATGCACTAGGTGATCACCCTGGCTATGCTGACTCTTTGATAGAGGATGAGCATGAAGTCACCCCCGGTTTAATCCACAAATTTTTCGACAGAGTACTATTTATAGTCACTGGACAATGTGCTGCTTACTGTCGCTACTGTACTCGGGGCAGGCTGGTGGGCGCCGAAGGCGCCCGAACCATCGATGAGGTTGATCAGGCCTTTGCGTATATCAAAGCTCATCCTGAAATCAAAGAGATCATTTTCTCTGGAGGTGATTCATTCATTTTGCCTCGGCAAATGTTCGAATACGTCATAGAACAAGCTCGACAATTTCAGGACTCAGGTCAGATCGATAGTGTCCGCTTCGGTACCCGGTCTTTCATTCACAATCCTGATACCATCAAAGATTGGCATTATGAAGGCCTGCGAAAAATCTATGCTCCAAATGTCATGGTGCACTACAACCATCCTTATGAAATCACGACTCAGGTCAAATCTGTCTTAGATACTCTCCGCCAGGCTGGAGCTAGTTTGCATAGTCAAAGTGTTCTACTCAAAGGTGTCAATAATGACCGACAAGTCCTGAACGCCATGTTTAGAAAAGGCCAAAAACATGGTATTGCACCCTACTATGTCTTCAACTGCGACGAAGTCCCCTGGGGCAAAGGTTTTGTGGTCCCGGTGCAAGAGGCTGAAGTGTTAGCCTTCCAAAATCGAGCCGAACTTCCTGGTCTGGCTGGCCGGGCACGATTTGTGATCGATGTCCCCCAAGGGCATGCAAAAGTACCCTTTAATGAAGGTTTTTGGGTCGATAAAAATACCTTGATGGATTATCACGGTCAACTCTTTGGGATTACCGAAGATGGTCTGGTGGTCAAACTCAGTGAAGCAGAGCAAGCTGCCAAGAGAGCCACGATGAACGTACTTCAGACATCCAGACCACACTAAACGATCACCTGCCTTTTCAACAGTATTATTTTGGTGTAGAGTGTGTCGAAGGAGTACTGCTATGGTGAGAGGAAGCAACCAACAACGAGAAAATATTGGCTGGCAAGAACATGACCAATTATTTGAGTATCCTGGTGACGCTGAACAAGCAGCTAACCAATGGATTAGCCAAAAGATAGCAACAGACTTTGATTACAATTTCTCCGAACCTATCAAATCATTTAGAAATTTCACAGGAGAATATCTTGGGAAAAGTCGAAATCGCGATGATGTTTATGAAGGCAGCTTGACGTTTGATTTCGGTCGTCGTCGGCATACACCAGAAGTCCAAATCAGCATTTCAGCCTTTCCAGATGATCACGGTGGTCCAAATCTTGGTTATACTTTTACCATCACCGAACCACTCGATAACGGCAAAGCAAACACTACTACGATCGTCTTCCGCCTCGATCATTCTAAAGGTGGTCCTGCTGAGCGTAATAATCCCAACTTTGCTGGCTCATATGATATCCGTGTAGCCATCTCCATAAATGGCACCAAAAGTACTGAAACGAAACATCTGGGCTTCAGACCTTATAATCTAGAGCGCCTTCAACAAGATACACCGACCGACCAACAGTACCTTTTGGATGAAGATGCAGGAAAAAAAAGAACTACCCAAGTAAATCAAATACAAAACTATGAATAATGCTACTGAAACACTCAACCACAACCATGTGGCCTTCGAAAATTCTAGGCACATGGTAAGGTCAATCGAATCATTGCTAACAACAATCACTGGTCCTGGCACGTACACCGCGCCTATCGAACTTCAACATACTGGATCTCAAAAGGAGACCTTCACACTCCAGATTTCTATCCCACAGGTCGAGTCCTTGCTGCCAGATGCCCCGATTACTTCAGATGAAGAACGTACAAAGTTTGAGCCACTCATCATCAGTATCATGCAGAATGGAAAATTCGTAGCTAATCGAGCCTTTGTTTTTGATAGGCTACCAAACGGTGATATTTTGCAAAGCAGCACTATCACTAC
>CAYQZC010000111.1:0-3717 GCA_964421945.1 uncultured Pseudomonadales bacterium | reverse complement strand
CACCCACGCCAACTCCTACCCCGACACCCACACCAACACCTGGCGTGACACCGAGCCCGACTCCATCACCTACCCCGACTCCGACTCCTGGTACCGTTTACAGTTGTAACTCAGTCTGTAGTACCACTGCTCAGTGTCAGTCATCAAACAGCAACTTCATCTGTTCCAATGGAGCTTGTCGCTTGTCATCCAACCCCAGCAGTACTACTTGTAGCACCGTGGGCTGTAATGAAGTCTGTTCTTCTAACGCCGACTGTTCTAACACCTCACACATCTGTTCTGCCGGTCGCTGCCGCTTAGACAGCAATCCAGACAGTGCTACCTGTACTCCACCAGGCACTACGACGTACACACCACCTACTTCGACCACCACCACAGCTGCTCAACCACAGTTGCCAGCCGAGTTGCCACAAACTGGCGCTGAAGACTTCAGTACTTGGTTGAAGGCAGGTGTCGGTATCCTCGTTGGCGGTGCAATCTTACTATTGCTCTTATAAACTACTGTTAAAGGTGCGCCACATGCCTGTTGCTCCAGCTTTCAAACTAAAAAAGAAACACCATCTATCAGCCGTGATTTCAGGGGCACTGGTACTTTTTCTGATGTTAAGTGGCGGAGTGATAGCGTACTCTCAAGTTTTCAAAAGCCAAGATTTGGCATCTCAGGCTGCTTCAGGTGATAATTGTCGTGGGGTATCGGCTGGCACTACCAAAATGGGCACCCCCGGGACTATGGGTTGTGCGGCCAATGAGACGCCACTGTTATCGTGCACACCTGTCAATTCAAACGGTATCGAGTATGGCCGGATCTGGGCTCGCAAGGAATGTGTCAAGCAAACCCCTACCTGTAACAGTCTGACCGGACGTCCTAATGATTGTCCATGTGAATCTACCAAACACTGTGCCAGCGGCAGGTGTGAAACCACCCAATCGTATGGTCCTAAAAAATGTGTAAGCAGTTCAGCTCAGTTGACCGGCAGTGCCACTAAACCAACCACTCCGACCACTGGCGGCACCAAACCTGCAACAAACACAGGCACAGGGACTGCCCCCGCCACTGGAAATACTAACCCTGCACCAGCCGCACCTGCTGCACCTGCTGCGGTGGCGCCCACTCAAATTATCGGTACACCTCCCACCTGTGAAGTGTTGGTAGGCACCAAGTCTCAGTCCGATGCTCAGATTGCTCAGAGTGGAAAACCAGCTACCGAAGAAGCCCTGGCCAAATATTTCGTGCCATCCATAAGTACTAACTTTAATGCGGGTGAATACACTTTCTACTGCTCCGTCTCTGGGGGACCTGTCAAAAATGTCCATTGGGCGCTCTACCGTGTCTCAAACAATTCCTATAGCGTCTATAAGTACGGGAGCTCGATCGCAAACAGCAGTTTACTTGACACCAACAAGGTGATACTCCAACAAGGTGACCACTTCGAGTGCTTACCCACCTATATCGACGCCTCGGGAACCGAAGTAAACGGTCAAAAATGTGTCAAAACATTGAGATAATCTCTGAGGTATAATGCTCCATTGCGAGCCGATAGCTCAGTCGGTAGAGCGGAAAGCTTATACCTTTCTGGTCGGGGGTTCGAGTCCCTCTCGGCTCACATTTTTTTGTTTTTGCTATAATACCTAGTTCCTTTACAATTTTGTCCATTTAGACTGAGAAGAAACTAAGGAGAACACGCATGAATAATGCCCGTTCGTTCTTTCCTGAGTATTGGTTAACTCGCTATGCGGTGTACTTTGTCGGACTAGTTGTGGCGATCATCATCGCACCAATTTCTGGTCCAATTACAGCAGTCTCAGCATTTTGTTTTGTGACTATCTCTGCTTTTCGTGCTCAAACACCAGCAGCTGTGCCTCGTACATTACTGCTTAATGCAGTAATGGTAGACCTCGTGCTAGTGCTCGTGCTTTTTGGACAACCGAATGCCGACTTAGTTTCGTTCGTCGCCTGTACTGCTGTGGCGATCAGGATGCCAAAAAGGTAAGTCGCTAGAACACCAAAACCGTGAGTCACATCACGGTTTTTTTTACTTTGCTTGCTATATAAAAAAATCCCCCTCCAATCTGAAGGGGGACAGCTCATGATTTTTCTGGTCAGTCGAGATCTAGCTCCTGAGCTAGATCTGCTCTGAACTGAAATGCGATGTCTTGCGGAGGCATGTGTGAGAACACATGGCTGACTTCGACCAGCTCCTTTGGTATGGGAGGGAACGATTCAGTCCAGCCATTTACCTCGAGTAAAGTACCATCTGGCAAAACAATCTTATCGACATCGGCTGCCCAGAGACTCACTGCGTATCGACGATTCTTCCATTCGAACTCTATTTGTTTTTGCTTTGACACACTCACACTCCATAGTCAAACTAGAACGAAACAGATCAGTTGAATTTTACCACACCCCATTCTCTAGCCCTGTTCTAAAAAAACTGGTATAGTGAGTTCACGTTCACACCTCCATGTGATGTCATTTTTATGAAAAAAATTCGTTCTCTTTTTGGTAGTGTTGTAGGTTTTTTGAAAAATCGATGGAAATTGATCATCGTGTTAGTGCTGGTGATCGGTGGCATCGCTTTTTGGCAGATCCGGAAAGCCCAATCCTCTCAGCCCACTTTGACCTTCACCAAACCCACTCAGGGCACCATCGTGAAAACCCTGCAGGTTTCTGGCGTCATCGATGCCACTGAAAAAGCCAACATGAGGTTTGCAGCTGGCGGCAAAGTTGTTTCTCTAGGAGCTCAAGAAGGTGAGTACGTCAAAAAAGGCCAAATGATCGCTACTATCGACCAGCGAGAACTTCAAAAGCGACTCCAACAAGATTTGAATGCCTATATGGCAGAACGATGGGATTGGGAAACTTCCCAAGATGCCACCGATTATAACGTCGAAACTTTGAGCAGACGTAAAGCGCTCGATAAAGAGCAATGGGATTTGACCGACACTGTCCTCAATGTCGAAATCAGAGACATTTCCATCCAAAATACGGTCCTCAGGTCACCGTTCACTGGTATTTTGGTTTCTTCTCCGACTTCGGTCACAGGTGTTAATATTTTAGCCACCGACGTCTTTGAAGTAGTAAATCCACAGACCTTGATCTTTAAGGCTGCCGTCGATGAAGCAGATATTAATCAAGTCAAAATTGGTCAACAGGCTGTCATTTCACTAGATTCTTTACCCGACCAAACCATCACTACTTATGTCAAAGCCATCGATTTTAAAAGCAGTCAAAGCTCTACTGGATCGGTATTTTTAGTTGATTTTCCGATTGAAAACACTACCTTGCTCGATCAAATCAGACTTGGTATGAATGGTGACATCACCATTACGATCGAAACCAAAGAAAACGTGGTCTCAGTGCCTCTTGATACCACCCGTCAACGTGACGGCAAAACCATTGTCGATGTCCGCACTGGTCCCAATACCGCGGCTGAGCGTGAAATCACTACTGGACTAGAAAGTGATGAATCAGTGGAAGTACTTTCTGGTTTGACACTGCAAGATGAAGTAGTAGTGCCAGACGCGGCTGAGAAATAGCTATGTTACTGGAATTACAAAAGGTCTCCAAAGAGTACCACCTCGGTGACTCTACTATTCAAGCCTTGGATCAGGTCGATGTCAAGATCAAGGAAGGTGAATTTGTGGCGGTCATGGGTCCTTCTGGGTCTGGCAAATCCACCTTTTTACAAGTCGCGAGTATGCTGGCTGAGCCAACTG
>CAYQZC010000110.1:0-3741 GCA_964421945.1 uncultured Pseudomonadales bacterium | reverse complement strand
GACGACAATCAATCCTAACCAAGTCGGCCAAGACAGCAAAGTATAGATACTAAAGAGAATCAAAAAGGTAGAAACATGATGCTGATACAAACTAACGGCATAAGCGAATGCTGGGCTGGCAAATAAGAAAATAAGCCCTGCCAAGTTGGCGGCGATTGAGTGAGCACCCATCTTGAGTGATATAGCCCTGATCAACAAGACATTAAAGAGAGCAAAAATACCGATGACCGCGAAGCTACCGACCTGTGAGGCTCCGAACCATTTCCCGATCATGTAGCCTGGGATGATGATGTAAGACAAGGTCGGTGCAAAAAGCGAAACAAATCTTCCTTTTGAATATGCCACATCTGGTGCTGCGAATCTTCCCAGGTCCACCGAGAATTGATATGACTTGTCTTCAACCAAGGAATACATCAGTGCAAAACGGCCGCGATCAGGTGAAAGCTCGAAAGGACCTTCATCCTTCCAGAGATTGGTGTTTAGGACTTCACTGGTTGGATTACCTTTGATTCCTCGGATACTCAAAGCAAGGCCGACCACCACCGCCACGATCAGGATCAATACCTGAATAATACTTTTCATCCGTGATCGTTTATGTATAGCCATAGTTTATTTTTGAGCTCTAAATCCTACTAAAAGTGGAAAATGCTCATCTTTGGTATCAAGTTCTGCTGGTGTCAGTTCTTCAACTGCCAATCCTACCCATGAAGCTTGCCCGGTGAGACAGTTGCCATACGAGACCACTTCTACCTGTGAAGGCTGAAAAACTTTACTCAAGGCATATTTCATCCCACTAGGAGTAAAGCGCCAGAAACTGTATTTAGGATTTGACATTGGTGCAAAAGATGTGGCAGTACCTAGCAAAACACCCTTTGGTTTCAAAATCCGATAGCACTCTTTGATTGCGTCCTGGTACTCATCAATCATACCAAATGTTTGTGTAATGACCAAGCAATCATATGTATTCTCTTTGATACTATCTAGATGTCTCAAATCACCATAGAGATCAGCTTGCTTATTAGCAGTATCGATGTCTAAGGCTTCGGCTTTAGTGACTTTAGTTCCGCCAAATTTTTTGATGTAATCGACATCATGGATTTCTAAACAGCGACCTTTGATGTCACTCTGATGAGATTTTAAAAATGATTCGATGTAGTAGCGATCGACTGGAGTTCCCCGATCGAAGCCAAAACTTTTACTGATCGGCGCCGTGTTTTTTGTGAATGGCGGGGTCAATAAAATGTAACTGCTTTTGGGAACTAACAATCGTACCAATGGAGCGCGAACTTTCAGTAAAAAGATGAGTGCTTGGTGTTTGAGTGCGGCGATGTGTTTTTGCATATTTTTGTGATTGTGGTGCCTGATGAGCACATAATTAGTATTTAATTTGTGACGAACAGAAGAGCCTTTTTAAACCTTTCAATATTTAGACTTGGTAAATTATTGGCAGTCAGACCATGAACACTAAAGTTTGCTAACAGCCCTCTAAAGTAGGCAGGAGCTGCTTCTTTTTGAGCTTGTTTGATGATGGCTTTTCGTAATTTTTCATCATTCCATTCGATCGGCAGGGTAGTCACATATTCATACAATTGATAGGTCAAAACGGTGCGTTGGAAATCGATGAGGTAGGCTTTTTTGGTGGTTGAGACCAGGATGTTATGTGTGTGAAGATCGCGATGTACGAGCTTAAGCTCAGACTCATTAAACATGTATGGCAGGCTGGCAATAAAGTAATATCCAGCTCGACAAAAATGTAAAAATAATTTTGGCTGTCTCAGCAAAGCTACTGACCATAGGGCGGGGAATAATACTAAGTAGTCTTTGAAAGTGCGGGTAGCAATTTGTTTTTTCTCACGATTAGTAAGTGCTTCGCTCAGGAGGCGAAGATATGCGACAGCATCAAAGTACAATTTATTTCTTTGTGTCGATGGCAAGTCGCGGGCAGTTTTACCGATGACATATTCTGTCATCAGGATTAATCTAGTAGATGTTTCTTTGACTGCCACACAAGTTGGTAGTGCAACATGCTTTAATTTTTTTGGCAAGGTAGGGCGGATTCTGTTTTGGACGTTGGTGAGGAGCTGATAGAGATTGGCCTCATTTTTGAGGGCTTGGTAGTGAAAATCTTTTTCAGTACCCGACCAAATTTTTGCCATGACTTTTTTTCGTCCCGATGTATAGATAGCTAACTGATGAGGTCGTTGGAGTACTGTATCTGTGAGTACTTGTTTGAGTTTCCAGTCTCCGATTTTGTTTGGCAATGGCAGGACAACATTTTGCTTTTTGGTTTTTTTGAAAGTGCTGTTGATCAAGGTAGCTAAACTCAAAGCATGGTGACTTGCCTTTGGTTTTCTGATCTCTTTGATGATTTCTTGGATCAGCAATAGGCCTAAAAGCGAAATGATTGATCCATTTACGATCCAAATGACTTGGGCGATGCTGTTGTGGAAAAAGACAATTAATACTGATTGAACCAGTGCCATCATGACAATCAGACGGCTGATAACAAAATTCTTTTTAGCAGTGTTAAATGCATTAATACAGTTGACCATTAAAAGAGCCACCATAGCTATAGAATAAAGTGGGATGTATGGTACCGCCACTAAACCTTTTTGGCCCAAGAATAGTGTGGCGATAAATGATGGGAAGATACTAAACATCAAAGCTACCGGTGTGGCTAGTGTTAACACGATCCCTACCAGCAAAAAGAAAGGTGCTTTACCTGATTTATTTTTGGCTAAGTCGCGGGTGACAAATGGCACCAACAACTCTATTAGTCCGCCGGCTCCAAAGAAAAGGATTTTTCCAAACAAAGATAAAATTGAGTAAATACCGGCGTCAGTTTCACTAAAGTAATGTTTGACTAAAAGCACGCTGATGGTATTCATGAGCATGATGCCGATACTAGCTGTGCTGGCATTGGCAGTAAAAGCCAGTGTCTCTGCTGGGTTAAATGTGATGCGCTTCTGGGCAGGCAATTGGGGTGCAGGTTTTTGAGAAAGAGCTAAGGCTCCCACGAGCCAAACCACCAGCCACGAAGCAGTTAAACTAAAAACACCTGCCACGAGCAAATCAAATTTGAGGAGCAGGGCCACCAGCAAACTCAAACATCTGATACTGGTTTCGACGATCATGAGTATTCCGACCCAGGTGAATGAGAGTCTACCTTTGAGGATACCTCGGTTATAGGCACTCAAAAATAAAAACAGAGTCACCGGTGCGAACACACCGAATAAGATCAATGAATCGATTTTAAAAAACAATGAAAGATAATGAGTGCTGAGCCACAGCAAGACCATTGTGATCAGTCCAGCTAACCAAGCAAATCGATCTGCAAATTGCAAAAACTTTTGTAAAGCTAGACCTGCTTTTTTTCCTTCAAAATATGCGGTGTATCGGCTGACAGTAGTAGCTAAAGCATTGGCAGGCACACTTAACAACCCCTGAAGGGTGGTGAAAACAGTCAGTACTGCAAAGGCTTCTTTGGTGAGCAGTCGGCCAGCCATCAAAACAAACACCCAGTTAAGAATGTTTGCGGTCATGGTGCTGATCCAAAACAGGAAAGAGCTTCTGACGTGGTGGTTCTTCAGCAAACGAGTGATCATATTATTTTTGATGCTTTTTAACTGCTCGGCGGTCTTTTTTCAAATGTGAAAATTGAGATAAATCGAGTTGATGAGCTTTTTGTATAGTTTCGGTGTCAAATCTTGATTTGATGATTTTTGCTGGGTTCCCGCCGAC
>CAYQZC010000109.1:0-3779 GCA_964421945.1 uncultured Pseudomonadales bacterium | reverse complement strand
TGACACAGATCTCCAAGCGAAAACCGGGTATCGGGTGGTCTCTGTGAAGAGGCAATTACCTGACACGATCAAAGTTTCTTTGATGCCACAGTCACCAAGATTTGTTTTGCTAGGTCCGACTTCAGGACAACCTTGGTTTGTTTCTGAAACGGGGATTGTCTATGAAGGTAGTCCCAATCCGGAATTGAAGCTTCCCATTTTTGAGTCTTCACCGGAAGTAGAGACACGACTCTATGCCCAAGGCACGCTGCCGACCGACGTTTTTAGATTTCTACTTGATACAGCAGCTGGGATGCGTGATTTTAGTATTGAGTCCACCAAAAATGTGCTTACCTCAAATCAAGAAATAGTCATATACTTAAGCAACGATCAGAAAGCAATAATCGATAATCAAGATCCCTATCTACAACTCAAACGTTTGAAGTTGTTACTGCAGGCTCAAGATCAAGATCAATTGCCAGCCGATGTGAAATCATTTGATGTGAGATATCGGTTACCTGTGATAAGAAAGGACTGAAAATCCTGAGACCAAGTCTCGACAGACATAACGCATCTTTGTTATGCTAGTACCTGAAACACTATGCCACGTATTGCCCCAATCACTGCTATCGATCTCGGAACTGATAAATGTGTGACGTTGATTGCGGTACAAGATGAGACGACGCGCCAGCTGAGGATCGTCGGCGCCGCTGCGGTCAATTCCCGGGGAATGCGCAAAAGCACCATCGTGGATTTGGAACAAGTTTTGGAAACAATCACCGAAAGTTTAGATGCGGCAGAACGCATGGCCGGTTTTGAAGTCAAGTCAGCCTATGTCGGAGTAGGTGGACCACAGATCAGTTCTCAAAATTCCAAAGGGGTGGTAGCTGTGGCCACTCCAAACCAAGAAATTATTCGCGAGGATGTTTCTCGAGTGATTGAGGCTGCCAGAGCAATCTCTTTGCCAGCCGACCGTGAGATTATTCATGTGATCCCCAAAAATTTTAAAGTCGATTCACAAGATGGCATCAAAGATCCTGTCGGTATGACCGGTGTGCGCTTGGAGTCTGAGGCACATATCATCACAGCTATGACTACTGCCCTTCGTAATATTGAAAAATGTATTCACGACGTGGGCTTGAGTGTCGATGGCTTTGTTTTCTCAGGTTTGGCGAGTAGTGAGGTCATTTTATCTGAAACTGAGAAAGAGCTAGGAGTCGTGGCTGTCGATATTGGGGCTGGTTCCACCTCTATTTGTGCTTTTGTGGAAGGCTCGATCGCCTATTCAGCTTCTTTACCAATTGGAGCTCGGCATATCACCCAAGATTTAGCCTTAGGATGCCGGATCAGTTTGGATTCAGCAGAAAAAATTAAAATGGCATTATCTGGCGATGACCTGACTGGGGTGACGCCAATTCCGGGAGAATCAAAGGAAGAATTAAACAAACGACGTAAAAAAGCTGATCAGCTCGACATTAGTAGTCTTCACATCGAAGAACAAGTAGATGTCTTGTCAAAAAAAGCTTTAGTCGAAGGCATTATGGTGCCTCGGATGAAAGAAATCCTGACTATGGTAGGACAGCACCTGACCAACCATCAATTGATGGATTTGGTGCCAGCTGGTTTAGTTTTGACTGGTGGGGGAGCTGAGACGGTCGGTATGGTCGAGGTAGCAAAACGAGTTTTAAACCTTCCAGCTCGAGTGGGCAAACCAACAGAACTGCAAGGCATGATTGCTGACATTAATAAGCCGTCATATGCGGCCGCAATTGGTTTGATCGAGTATGGTCGTAGACAGGGTGGTACAAAATCATCTGGCGCATCTGTATCGCTCAAAGGTATGTTTTCAAATGTAAAGCCACAAGGATTAGTGACCAAAATCAGTGAGTTAATTCGGTCCTTGATGCCATAGTTATTTCCAAAAATCTGAGTCTGCTCGCAGTCTAGGAAGTATGATACACTTTGCACTACATTGGCTATTTGCCTGAGTAAAATAAGGATTACGTATGGGACTCGTTAAACCAACAAATACCACGTTTGCCAAGATCAAAGTCATCGGAGTGGGTGGTGGAGGTGGTAATGCGGTCAACTCGATGATCAACTCAAACCAAATCCAAGGTGTAGAGTTCATCGCAGTTAATACTGATGCACAGGCTTTATTGACTTCCAAGGCAGATACCAAGCTCCAAATCGGCAATAATTTCACTAAAGGTTTAGGTTCTGGTGCAGATCCAGAAGTAGGTCGTACTGCCGCAGAAGAAAGCCGTGAAAAAATCAAAGAACTTTTGTTTGATACTGACATGGTTTTTATCACTGCAGGTATGGGTGGTGGTACCGGAACAGGTGCCTCACCAACGATTGCAGAAATTGCCAAAGAGTCAGGAGCTCTGACAGTAGCCGTAGTGACCAAACCTTTTGCTTTTGAAGGTATTCGTCGGATGCAGTCGGCAGAAGAAGGCATTGATAGCCTTAAAGAACACGTCGATACCTTGATCGTGATTCCTAACCAACGTCTGATGGATGTGGTTGATAAAAAAATGACCTTACTCGATGCATTTCGTTTAGCTGATAATGTTTTAGGACAAGGTGTCCAAGGTATTTCAGATTTGATAACAGTGCCTGGATTGATCAACGTCGACTTTGCAGATGTGAAAACTATCATGCTTGACTCCGGCTCAGCTTTGATGGGTATTGGTGAAGCTAGTGGTGAAAACAGGGCTGCAACTGCTGCTCGGATGGCGATTTCCTCTCCGTTGCTGGAAGTTTCGATCGATGGTGCTCGAGGTATTCTTTATAACATCATTGGTGGATCTGACATGACCATGAGTGAAGTTTCCGATGCTTCCGCCATCATCGCTAACGCTGCACATCCAGAAGCTAACATCATTTTTGGGGCCACAATCGATGAAAATATTGGTTCAAAGATCAAAATTAGTGTCATCGCCACTGGTTTTGATGAAAGACAAATGGGATATGCATCAGCTGCCCGTCCTATTTTCGGAGCCTACAGCCGAGAGTCACAGCGACGCTTGACGCCTGCTCCTGCCATGGAAGAGCCTGTCGCTCCTCGTATCGATCGTGCACCAGGTTCATTTACTCAGCCATTGCCAAGTGCTCAAGTTATGTCGCCTGCAGCGCCACAGCCGATTTCTCATCAACCATTTGTCAGATCTCAAGCTTTTGGTGATCCGGTGAACCCACCAGTTTTGACCGGAGCGGCACCCCCAGCTCCATCGTCTGATGCACCAGCTAGTGATCCAGCTTTTGAAGATGAATTTGAGATCCCGGCATTTCTTCGCCAAAAATAATCTGCTAGTATCTGGTATATGACTGACCGGAACTCTAGAGCAATTGATATTTCCAAAGACTCCGCTGAAATGTATCGTGGCGAGTGGGCCAAAAAACTCCACGATGATGTGTACTGGAATCGACTAGCGGCACAACTGCGGGTACATCCGAAGTTGGGTGATGTATTCAAAGCTCAAGAGGCAAGGTTTAACAAACAAGGTGTGATTTTGCCGCCAGATCGCGAAGTTATTGTTAAAAATCTTTCAGAGTATGTCTTTGCTTCCAATCAAACTACAACATCAATTGATACAAGGCCGATCAAGTCGGAACCTGAAAAAAATGAACCATCAGTAAAGCTAACTGAGACGCAGATTTCACAAATTTCTATTGGTGCTTTACTTCGAAAGAAACTAATTGATGAGATTGATACTTTGAAGGACAATATTGATGAGAGCTTCAAGGTAAGTGTTTTGGCAGAATTGGCGAAAACTTCTGAAAAAGAATTACCACTG
>CAYQZC010000108.1:0-3841 GCA_964421945.1 uncultured Pseudomonadales bacterium | reverse complement strand
AAGACTAAACCGTCATTATCACCATGTACCATGATCAGGGCTCCGATGATACGGGTAGAGAGACCATAACTTGTTTGCCAGGCGTGCTGAGTATCACCATTTTCGTCTTGGAAAGCGATATTAAAGGCACTCTCCTTGGAAAAATTTTGGCCCAAATCATGACTCGTACCAGCCTGGAGCGCTTTGCCATCAGGCATGATGGCTTCGATGGTGGTAGTTACATTAGCGCCGGCAAATTTTTCTTGTTCACTTTTGCGACCTCTGACGACTGGGATTGCCAAAATATCTTCAGCGACTTGACGATAGGCTTCGAGTCCATTGAGTACCATTTGCCAGGCTTCGTCATGTTTGGCATGTGCAGTGTGAGCCTCTTGCCATAAAAATTCGGTGGTACGAAGGAAAAAGTAAGTGCGCTTTTCCCATCTCACTACGTTATTCCATTGGTTTAAATTCAAAGGCAAATCTCGATATGATTGGACCCATTTACTGTACATGTCATACATGATGGTTTCTGATGTAGGACGGACTGCCAATTTTTCAGTCAGCTCCTCTCCTCCACCATGGGTGACGATGGCTAATTCTGGCGCAAAACCTTCGACATGGTCGGCTTCACGAGTCAAAAATGACATCGGAATAAATAAAGGAAAGTAAGCGTTTTGGACTCCCAGTTTTTTAAGTTTAGGGTCAAGAGCTGCATGAATATTTTCCCAGATGCCGTAGCCATTGGGTCGGATGACCATCGAGCCTTTGACCGGTGAGTAATCAGCCAGTTTAGCTTGTTGAATGACTTGGGTATACCATTTACTCATGTCTTCAGATTTGGGTGTGAGATGTTGTTTGGCCATATGATCTTTGGTGCTAGTTTATGGTACTAAAAAACCCTCGTCTGCACATCACTAGCTTTGGCTAACGATGCAAGGACGAGGGTCGTCGTGGTACCACCTTGCTTTCTGAGCTTCATCGCTGAAGCTCAGCTTAGGCGCTGCTATCTGGCAGCTTAAACTCGTACTGCGAGTGAGTTTGACTCAAACTTTTTAGCTTCGACTTCTTGTCATCAGCTTTTCTCAGTTTCAGCTCTGGATTGGGATCCTTCTACGCTGGCTTAGCTGGAAGTATAGCAGTAAAGCTTGCCAAATACTAGTTTTGTCTTTAGCCATAAAAAAACCCCTGACACAGATCGTGTAGGGGTTTGCTTTTGAAAGATGTGGGCTAGTTCGTGGAGGCGACGACCTCAGTAACAATCAGAGGAAACGCCTCGCAATAGCGGTCCGTACTAGCCATAAACTGCTTGGTTGTGCCGTCAAAATAAATATCGGCTCCGCGAACTTTGAGTTGGCGAGCGATCATATCTCCGGCTGCATATTCGGAGACGGCACTGACAGTAGCCTCGAAGGGTGTATCCCCAATGGGCTTTAAAGTCACAACATAATCTTTCAAACAGCGCTCATCTAACATTTTACCTACCTCACATCAAGTGTGTAACGGCGGAAAAAAGCGATTTTATACCTGAGGAATGGCTTGGTCAAGCAGTATTATTGGCGATTTTGCCAAGTGGAAATTTCCTGGGCGAAGAGTGGTGCTACGTCAACTTTATGGAGCTTGGGGATGGTTTGATCACTCTCAATAGAGTTGGTGACCACGATCGAGTCAACTGATGAATCTTGCAATTTGTGCAAGGCCTCAGGGACTAAAGGTCCATGACTTGATAAGAAATGGACTTCTCGAGCGCCATGTTGCTTGAGGATATCAGCGGCTGAAATGACAGTGCCGCCTGTATTGATCACATCATCAACCAAAATCACGATTTTGTTATCAACATTGCCATGAATACCTAGTGCAGTGACTTGGCCGGAGACAAGGTCACGATGCTTATCGATGTTGACGAGTTCGACTCCAAGTTTTTCTGCAAAAACCCGAGCGCGTTTTAAGCCACCGAAGTCGGGACTCGCTACCACACACTGGGTGACATCAAAATGATCATGCACATATTTTGAAAAAACATCTTGGGTGGACAAGTGTTGGACAGGGATTGAAAAGAAGCCAGGTGTGCTCGAGTTGTGAAGATCAAGTAAAAAAGCTCGTTTGATGTAGGCATTTGAAACTAAGTTTGCTACCACCTTAGCGGCAATCGGCTCCCCGACTCGGAACACTTTATCTTGGAGTGAGTAGCCAAACCAAGGAATGACCGCATTCACATGTCGGGCTCCAAGGCGTTCCAACGCGTCAGCTAACAGTAAAAATTCGATGATATTTTCATCGGTAGGGGTGCCGAAAGTTTGGACCAATACCACGTTTTCACCTTTGACAGTGTCCTTGATCCAAACACGTTTTTCACCATTGGCAAAGCGACTAATTTCTACCTCTGATAAAGTACTATTGAGAGCTCCGGCTAAACTTTTAGCGAATGAAATATTGGATGAGCCGGCGATGATTTTCATGGAGTACCTGTTTGTGCTTGATGTTCTGGTGAGTTAATTAAACCACACTTTTTGTACTTCAGGCCACTTCCACATGGACAGAGATCGTTGCGGCCGATTTTGGCATATGCTGAACCAGGCGTCGGTTTGGAAGTAGCTTTGGCACCAGCCAGAGCGGCTGCCAGATCACCACTACTGCCTTTGGTATTTCGGGGTGTACCAGCAGTTGGGCTCGCAGTCGGAACTTGAGCATCAGCAACTTCCTTATCCAAGGGCTCGAAAACATCTTCTTTGATAGTTTGAGCTTGACGCAGATCGATGCGAACTGGTTGAGGTGTCTGCATGTGGACGCGGAAAATCCGGTTGGCGATCGTCGACTCGATAGTAGCGATCAAGGTTTCAAACATGGTGAAGGCTTCTTTTTTGTACTCTGATAAGACAGTGTTTTTATCTCCTCGCAGCCAGATGCCTTCTCGCAAGTTATCCATTTCATCAAGATGATCCATCCATTTCTCATCGATTACTGAAAGTGTGACCAGCCGCTCTAGTGAGCGCATGTTTTCAGCTCCCATACTTTCTTCGCGTTGAGTGTAGGTGGCTTCGACTATTTCCATGAGTCTGGCCACGATCTGCTCAGTTGTAGTCAACGATTGTAAAGAAGTAGTCAATTGTTTTTGTGAAGCATCGTCAAACGGTAAAATTTTGACAAATTCCTTGATAATAGCGTCAAATTCATCGGCAGAAAATGCTTGTGGAGCTCGCACAGACACTACTGAATCGATCTCATCACGCAAGTAGTCTAAAATCTGCTCTTTTAAGGTTTGTTCTTCACCGTGTGATTGTTCAAGTAAACGACGTCGGCGTTTATAGATGATATCGCGATGTTTATTCATCACGTCATCAAACTCCACCAAGCGCTTGCGTTGGTCAAAGAAGAAGCCTTCGACTTTGACTTGAGCTGATTCGATTGATTTTCCTACCATGCCGTGTTCGATCGGTTGGTTATCATCGAGTTTCAAGAAATCCATCAGTTTAGCAATCTGTTCTCCACCGAAAATCCGCATTATGTCATCTTCAAGTGCGATGAAGAATTGAGTCGATCCTGGGTCACCTTGACGGCCAGCCCGACCACGGAGCTGATTATCGATACGTCGAGATTCGTGGCGCTCGGTACCAATGATGTGTAATCCGCCGAGGGCAACTACTTCATCATGTGCTGCTTGCCATTTTTGGAGAGCTGTCGCGTATTCTTTGAGTTTATAAAGATCTGGATTTACTGAAGGTGGAAGTCGCAGATCTTTAATCAATTGTTTGTCAGTGGGAGTAGTACTCGCTTTGGCGCGACGGTACTCTTTGAGTTCTGGTTTTGCTCCACCCAGCACGATATCGACACCTCGACCAGCGATGTTGGTAGCAACAGTGAT
>CAYQZC010000107.1:0-3850 GCA_964421945.1 uncultured Pseudomonadales bacterium | reverse complement strand
ACTGGTCTTTTATCTCGGTTGAATCGGAGTGAAATCGAAGGGGTAGTCGCTCACGAGCTTGCCCATGTCCAAAACTACGATATGAGAGTCATGTCGATCATCACTGTTTTGGTGGGGCTGGTAGCATTGTTATCAGATTGGTTTCTTCGCATGACTTATTGGGGTGGCAGTCGAAAACGAGATAATGATCGTTCTGATGGACAGATCCAGATGGTTTTATTTTTTGTTGGCTTGGTGATGGCTTTACTATCTCCCTTGATCGCCAATTTGATAAAGTTAGCCATCTCCAGGCGACGGGAATTTTTAGCGGATGCAACTGGAGCAGGTATGACCAAGAACCCGCAAGGTTTAGCCAAAGCATTGGCAAAGATCAGCCAGGATACCGAACCTCTGGAAACTGCTAACAAAGCGACTGCCCATTTATACTTTTCTGATCCCCTTAAAAATGTTCATGGTTCGGTGGGATGGTTTGCTGGAATGTTTGCTACTCATCCACCGGTCCAAGAACGTATTTCAGCCTTGCAAAAACTGGTTTAGTTCTGTTGTGCTTACCTCAAGCATGATATAGTTGCGCTACTCATTAGACATGTTAGACATGACAAAAAAAGCTTCACCAAAAACTACCAGCATTACCAAAGATCAGGTAGCTCATGTGGCACATTTAGCTCACATGCCGTTGACCGATGATCAGGTGTCTCGATTGACGCCCGAATTTGCTGAAACCCTGGCAGTCATCACCAACCTCAAACAAGTTGACGTCAGCAAAGTAGAGCCCACCCATCAGGTCACCGGCCTTGAAAATGTCTGGCGAGAAGATGTGGTGATCCCCGAATATAGTTTTTCTCAGGCGGAAGCCTTGGCAAATGCTCCTGCCAAGCACAACGGTTTTTTTGTAGTACCACAGGTTATTGATCAGGGAGATTGATATGCTTAACACCTTATCTCTAACCAAAGCTCTAGAACTGGTAAGTAAAAAAGAAGTCAAAGTCAGTGAAATCTGGCGTGACACTCAAAAAGCCATCGAAGACCACAATCCCAAACTCAATGCCTATTTGACGCTTAATCCTGAGGCTGAAACAGAGAGCAGTGCCGCGGCTTCTAAACCTCTAGCCGGGTTACCAATTGCTTTAAAAGATAATTTTGCCACTAAAAATCTTCGTACCACCGCCTCATCCAAGGTGTTAGATACTTTTGTACCTCAATATGATGCCACGGTTACCTCCAAACTCAGAGCGGCCGGTGGTGTCATCACTGGTAAAACCAACCTTGATGCTTGGGCCCATGGTTCTTCGACCGAAACTTCCCAGTACGGTAGGACTCTTAATCCTCGCAATCTTGATTATTTACCTGGCGGTTCTTCAGGTGGAAGCGCGGCCGGAGTGGCGGCAGATATGTGTCTGGCAGCAATCGGGTCAGAGACTGCTGGTTCGATCAGGCAGCCATCAGCTTGGTGTGGCCTGGTAGGGCTCAAACCTACGTATGGTAGGGTGAGTCGATTCGGAGTAGTTGCGATGGCATCTTCCACTGATTCACCAGGTCCTATGACCAAAAATGTTGCAGATGCTGCGTTATTATTAAATCATCTAGCTGGTGCTGATCCACGCGATGGCACCACATCACAGCAAACACCTCCAGATTTCACCAAAGCACTCGGCAGAGACATCAAAGGCCTAAAAATCGGGGCAATGTACCTGGATTTACCTGGTCTTGAATCATCAAAGCCTCATTTTGAAGCAGCACTTAAAGAACTCGAGCGTCTTGGGGCAGTAGTTGAGCCAGTTGCAGCGCTAGATCCCCGGATCGCTATCAGTGTGTATACCGTGGTGCAGCGTGGAGAAGTCAGTAGTAACTTAGCCCGTTATGACGGTATTCGTTATGGAAACGATCGATCATCTTTTGGTGACGAAGCCCATAGACGGGTGATGCTTGGCACTTACACCTTGAGCAAGGGCTATTCAGATCAATACTATAATCTGGCACAGAGAGTCAGAACTTTATTTTTGCAAGATTTTCAGAAATTATTTGGCAAATATGATGTCTTGGTGTCGCTGACCTCACCCGGTTTTGCTAAAAAAATCGGTGTTTCTGAAGGGGAAGCAATGTTTGGAGAGCTAGAAGATATGTTGCTCGAGCCAAGTTCAATTTCTGGTTTACCTGGGCTAAATGTACCATGTTACCGCGATCCAAAGACAAATTTGTATCTGGGTCTCAACATCATGGCACCGATGTGGAGGGAAGAGGACGTTATTTCAGTTGGAGCCGCTTTTGAGGCTGCAACTACCTGGAACTCATGGAGGGCAGATGTCAAATAACCGTTTGATCTGTGGCATGGAGGTGCATGCCGAGCTCAAAACAAAATCCAAAATGTTTTGTAGCTGTGCCAATGATCCATTTCACGCTCCTCAACCCAATGCTCACACTTGTCCGGTATGTTTGGGTATGCCTGGCGGTATTCCTGTTGCCAACAAAACTGCTATCGATTGGACTATCAAGCTAGGATTAGCTTTACACTGCAAAATAAATCTTTTCTCAAAATTCGACCGCAAGCATTATTTCTACCCTGATTTAGCCAAAGGTTACCAGATCAGTCAGTATGATCTACCTTTTTGTTATGACGGATATCTTGATACGTCATTTGGCAGAGTCAGGATTCGCCGCATCCACCTTGAAGAAGACACAGGGAAACTCCAGCACACCACTGTTGACGGTAAAAAAGTCAGCTTAGTCGATTTCAATCGCTGTGGAGTACCTCTAGTGGAGATTGTGACAGAGCCGGATATCTCAAGTCCTGAGCAAGCTAAAGAATATGGCAAGAAACTGCGAGCTTTGCTGAGATATCTCGATGTTGCTGACTGTGATATGGAACAAGGAGGCATGCGTTTGGAGGCTAATATTTCAGTAAGTGCTGAGCCAGCTCCCGCATTACCAAACTACAAAGTTGAAGTCAAAAACATTAACTCATTCCGTTTTCTAGAACAAGCGATTGGGTTTGAACTCCAGCGTCAGACGTTATTGCTACAAGAAGGCAAAACTCCACCACAGGAAACACGTGGTTGGAATAGTCAACACAACACCACTTTCCCTCAAAGGACCAAAGAAGATGCAGAAGATTATCGCTATTTCCCAGATCCAGATTTGCCACCAATGCGATTCACAGAGGAATTTATCGAGTCACTTAGGTCTCATTTGCCCGAGTTACCAGATCAAGTGGTGGAACGCTGGCAAAAAGACTTCCAGATTGAGCCGCGATTTAGTGAGTTACTGGTAGATTCAGTTTTGATGGTCACCTGGTGTGATGAAGTCTGGACACAGGCTCAATCATCAAAAGTTGATCTTCCCAAGCTGGCTGCTGCCTTAGTCAATAAAAAAATCTCTTTCAAAGTGGGAGAGACTGATCCTAAGACGGTCGTCACGACCTTCCTGTCCTCAATGCAGACCGAGTCAATTGATGAGACTGAACTAGTCAAAATCATTGAAGAAGTGTTAGCTGATGCTCCCACTGAAGTGGCAGCCTATAAAGCCGGCAAAACTCCCTTGATCAATTTCTTTCTTGGTCAAACCATGCGTAAGCTGGGCAAGAAAATCGATCCTTCACTGATCAAGGCAGCACTAGAGCGAAAACTAGGCTAGTTTGACCCATTTGGAATATCCTATAACTTGACATTTTGCCGTTTTTCACCTACAATACACAGATAATGTGTACCTGAAAGTACCTATGGCAAAACGAGACAAAGAAAGAGCAGACAAACACAGCGTCGTGACACCAGAAATGGATGAGCGATTTGAAATTGGTGAAAAACTAGTAGAGGTTTTACCAAAGCTGTTTGTAGCCTATAAAGATCTCTCTGTC
>CAYQZC010000106.1:0-3886 GCA_964421945.1 uncultured Pseudomonadales bacterium | reverse complement strand
TATTTTTGATGTTCCCGATCGGGGTCTATGCACTTTTTTCTAAAATTGTGATGATCTCAGCTGGTGAAAAGAAAATTACTTTTAACTTTTCATTCCTCAGAGCCTTGACTGGCGTGTTTATTATCTTGCCGGTGGCATTCTTCCTTTACTTTAACTTCAAATCATATGGCAATCCTTTTCAGTTGGGTGGGACTGTCCAAGATGCGGCCGTGGTGACCGAGTCAGGTCAAGTCGATATTTCTGATTTAGAAAAAAAACGTCAAGCTGAACGTGATGCCGCACAAGAAAAAAACACTAATCAACCTACCGCACCAAAGAAAAAAGAAGCTGTCAAATTCTTTAAAACCAGAAAATTACCTCAAGGTTTTTACACCCACTTTTTCAGCTTGGACCGAGGTATCATCATGTACACTCCGATCATGTTTGGCTCGATTTTTGGAATGGTAATCCTGGCCCGCCGAAACCCGCAGATTTTTCAGTTGTTGATTTCGATCATCGGTGTAAATGTCTTGCTTTACTCAATGTGGGGTGACCCTTATGGCGGCTGGGCCTTTGGCTCTCGCTATTTGATCCCGACGTATGCATTGTTTAGTATTTTCTTGGCGCTGACTTTCAGTCGCTTTAGACGAAATTTCATTATCTTGATCCCTTTGATTGCTCTGACTTCCTACTCTGTTTGGGTCAACACTATCGGCGCACTGACCTCCAATCGTAATCCCCCCAAAGTCCAAGTCTTGGATCTTGAAAGTCTCAGTGGCCGACGAGAACGATACACCTATACCCGTAACATGGTCGCCTTAAATGAAAACTTCTCAAAATCATTTGTTTTCCGAGAATACGCACGAAAAAGCTGGACAGCCTGGCAATACACTACCTTGGTCATGGCAGTCTTAGGCACTTTCATGTCAGCCCACGTTTTAGCATTAATTCTTAAGGATGAGACATCCCATGAGTAATCTAAAAAAAGGCCTCATCAGCATTGCAATTGACCGAAGTTTCTTCGAACGACTTCATGATTTTTGGGATCGATTTGGATTATATGTTGTCCTAACCGCCCTCATCGCCATGTCAGTATGGCAATTCTGGGTCTACCAGCAAAATGGACTGGCACTGGCATATAACGATGCTCGCTCTCACTTAGACATCGGACGTCGGGTAGTAGAAGGACTCAAACCAGGTCTGGCACAGTTGGGAAGTGTCTGGCTGCCATTACCACATATCCTGATGGTACCCACTATTTGGAATGATTATTTCTGGCACAGTGGATTATCTGGAGCTATCCAATCGATGATTTCATTTGTGGTGACGGGATTTTTGATTTGGAAAATTTTAGGCCTACTCAAAGTCGGGCACATCGGACGATTGGTGGGAGTGGGAATTTTTGCCACCAACCTCAATATCTTATATCTCCAGTCCACTGCCATGACAGAGTTACTTTTGATCGCTACCATGACAGCTGGAGTCTATGAACTAATCCATTATCACCAAAATGACTCCATCCTTAACCTTATCAAAACTGCTTTCTGGATCATGTTGGCTACCTTGATCCGCTATGACGGCTGGTTTTTATGTTTCTTCGCGACTGTGCTGGTCGGCATCCAAGCCTGGAGAAAACAAGGTTATAAAAAAACTGAGGGTACTTTCTTTCTCTTTTGTACTTTAGCTGGTTTTGGCGTCTTTTTATGGTTGCTATGGAACGCAGCTATTTTTAAAGATCCTTTGTATTTTGCCTTTGGACCTTACTCTGCTCACGCCCAACAAGATCAGCTCGATAAAGCAGGGGTACTGATCACCAAAAAAGATTGGCTCCAATCCTTAGAAACCTATTGGTACGCCATGATTTACAACTCGAACACCTTTTTAGTTTTAATTGCGGCTGTCGGTGCGGCGGTGATGGCCTTTGACAAGAAACTCAAAACCGCGACTCGTCTGGCTAGCTCTGCTTTGGTGGCACCACTCTTTTTCAATATCTTGGCTCTGTATTTAGGGCACTCAGTACTCTTCATCCAAGGCTTAAATGGTGATACTTGGTTTAACGTGCGTTATGGGATCATGATGATGCCATCAATCGCAGTTTTTATCGGCTACTTGATCGACCGCTGGAAAGTCACCCGCTGGCCACTGATTGGTTTGATTTGTTTTACGCTTTTCTTTGCTGTGACGAGTGCTGACGCCGTGACCATCGATGATGGTCGGGTAGGTTCAAGTCAAAAAAATGTCAGCGAAGTCAGTAGCTGGTTGCGTGAACATGCTACCAATGAACCCGGTTTCATCTTGATCTCAGCTGCTTCTCATGATGCCATCATTTTCTCTTCTGGCTTACCTATGAAGCGATTTATTCATGAAGGTACGGGTACTTATTGGTTAAGTGCCACTAGCACACCCGACCGCTGGGCAAAATGGATCGTGATGCGTACCAATGACTCCAATGACCAGACTTTCAAATTGGTACAAGCTTCGGGAGCACTTTATAAATATGATCTTGTTAACTCCTATCCTTTTGCCGATATCTATCAACTGAAGCCAGAATTCTGGCCAAATGTGCAAACTATGCCAGTGCTGGGAAGACAGCGCTAGTGCAGATGCACATCACTTTGAAAAATGAGAAAATACTAGAATGTCAGTCGTTACATGGTATAAAAAGTGCATCTTCGGCCTAGCCGGAGTTATTTTTTTGATGACTACCCAACAAGTTTCTGCTGCCACCTGGTGGGATTTTCAAGCCATTGATACCATGAAGTATTCTCGCGATAAAGCTAGGGAATGGCTGGGCGACCCGCAAGCTGCCCGGACCATCGATGCTCATATGGCTGCTATTGCCGCGACAGGAGCTACCCATGTGGGAATTGCTACTCCCTATGACGCCGAATTTTTACCAATGTTAAAACTGTGGGTAGCCAGTGCCCGTACACATGAGCTTAAAGTCTGGTTCCGCGGTAACTGGTCTGGTTGGGAAGGTTGGTTTGAGTATCCTCGGATTTCTCGCGACCAACATCTTGAGAAGACTATCAAATTCATCGCTCAGAATCCTAGCCTGTTTGAAGATGGCGATGTCTTTAGCGCCTGTCCTGAATGCGAAAATGGTGGACCTGGAGATCCTCGCAATACCAAAGATGTCGAGGCCTATCGTGACTTTTTGATCTCAGAACACACGGCAGCTGATCAAGCTTTCAAAAAAATTGGCAAAAAAGTCGATACCACATTTAACTCCATGAATGGCGATGTCGCTCGCTTGATCATGAACCCAGCTACCACCAAAGCCCTCGGTGGTAATGTCACCGTTGACCACTATGTCCCGAAACCGTCGACACTCATCACAGACATCCTCGCTTTTGCCAAAAGCAGTCAAGGCAATGTCATCTTGGGGGAATTTGGAGCACCTATTTTAGACCTCCAAGGCTCAATGACCCCTACCGAACAAGCCGAGTGGTTGGAAACAGTTTTGACGGGTCTGAGCGAACAGCCACATTTGAAAGGTCTCAGCTACTGGACACACATGGGTGGTTCCACCGAATTGTGGAGTAGCAACCTCGAACCCCGTCCAGCGGTGGCTGTTTTGACATCATTTTATAAACCCAAATCCATAGTCCGCAAAGTGGTGACTGCGGCAGGCAAACCAATCCCCAATGCCACTGCCAAAAGTCTAGTCCGATCCGCTACCACAAAATCTGACGGGACTTTCGAGCTACCTTATCAAAAATTGGAAGGTAACTTGATAGTAACTGCCACTGGTTATAACGACTACGTGGCCCCCCTCTCAGAAGTAGCGACCAATGAGAGCTTAATTGTTCTACAGCCGGAGCATACTCCAACCTGGTGGGAACGTCTTTCTACTTGGCTCAAAGCTGTCTTTTCCTGACCTGAATTTCGGGATCCTATTTCACTT
>CAYQZC010000105.1:0-3891 GCA_964421945.1 uncultured Pseudomonadales bacterium | reverse complement strand
ACCGTATTCTTTATTATTTCGCATCCCGCGATCGATCTCATCGAGCTGACGGAAATACTCGCCAAATGGCGAAGAAATATAGCCGGTTTTTTGGTGGGCTGGATCTTTAGTGGTTGGTTTCATAGTTACTTTCTATTTTTTTAATTTATCTTCAATAATATCAAGCGGATCAGGTTCAGATTCTTCTGGTTCGCAATCAACTGAAATAGTACCGCTGTTTTCAAAAACACTGACGATCGAGATCAATGTGCGATTGGTCCGACTGCGCATGTCGTGTTTGGTTTTTTCCCCGAGCACAATAGTTTCACCACCTATCCGTAAAACCAGTGGAGTGGTGGTGCAGGTCGGTGGTTGATCTTGTTGGTCATTTGCGAAAAGTCCGGGTCCATCAGCTGCGAAGTAGCCGGCCAGCGCAAAGGCCAATCCTCCCAAATATAGTATTTTCCGACGTGAAGTTGGTTGTTTTTCTAGTGAACCCGATGGTTTCTGCTTTTCTGCTTTGGTGCCCATGTGGTACTGTTTGGGGACATTATACTAGATTTAGTGTCGTATACTACCAACAGAGCCATGTCCCAAGTGCAACAGATAAAAGAAGCAAGTGATATCATCCAACTTATTGGGGAACGGTTGTCGTTGCAGAGGTCGGGAAGTAACTTCCGAGGCTTATGCCCCTTTCATAGTGAAAAAAGCCCTTCGTTTTTCGTAAATGAACAATTTCAGCGGTACACCTGTTTTGGGTGCGGTGAAAAAGGTGATGTTTTCACTTTCTTGGAAAAATATGAAGGTATGACTTTTGGTGAAGCACTCAAATACTTGGCAGATCGGGCGGGTATTACCCTCGAACAACAATCCCCAGATCCAGCTGAAACTGAGCGGATCAGACTACTAGGTTTGCTTGATTTAGCCAAAGAATATTACCACTATCTCCTGACACAGCACGAAGTCGGAGAGCCAGCTCGGGTTTATCTCAAAGAGCGTGGAGTGACCCAAGAGTCGATCAAAGTGTTTCGACTGGGGTATGCCATGTCGGCTTGGGATAGCCTGATCCATTATTTGCACACCAAGAAAAAGTATGAAGTCAGAGATGTGATCGCAGCTGGGCTAGCTATCCAGGGAAAGAATAATCGCCCCTATGATCGTTTCCGCAATCGGCTGATGTTTCCGCTAGCGAATCATCGAGGTCAAATCGTAGGTTTTTCTGGTCGTTTGCTAGACAATCAGGCTAAAGAAGCCAAGTACATCAACACTCCCGAGACATTGTTGTATCACAAAAGTCAGATGCTATTTGGATTGTCTGAGTTGTATCAGCCCATCCGTCAAAAGCGTGAAGTGGTAGTGGTCGAAGGTGAGTTTGATGTGATCTCGTCAGCCCAAGCCCACGTCAATAATGTAGTAGCGATCAAAGGCTCAGCACTGACGACTGAACATGCTCGGCTACTGAGTCGGGTGGCTGATCGAGCATTGTTATCTTTAGATATGGATGCCGCCGGAGTCGAAGCTACCAAGCGGGCGATCGCGGTAGCCAAAAATACTAATCTCGAACTACGTGTGATCCAGATCCCCAATGGTAAAGATCCTGACGAGTTAGCACGTCAAGATCCCGCCGCTTGGCGCCAGGCGGTCAAGAATACGAGTTCGGTATACGATTTCTTTTTGACAGCAGCTGTCCGCCGGTTTGATCCAGCCCAACCAGAAGGTAAACGGCAAATTATGGAAGAACTGGCCCCGATTTTGGCTGAAATTCCCTTGGTAGTCGAACAAGAAGTCTACATCAAAAAGCTGGCCGAGCTTTTGGATACTTCGGCGACGGCGGTCAAAACTGATATTGATAGGATCGTAGCCCGAGCCAAAGCCAAAAGTGCTCTGCCCTCACAGCGATCGATGGATCATGCTAAGCCCACCGCAAATCCTTTGGTGACGGTTTCGGCGCTCGAAAAATACGTATTGTTTCTTTTGTTACGTTCGACGCCGGCTCAATTTATTACTCGGGTCCATCAATTGAAACCCCAGTGGTTTGATCAAGCTGCCGCCAAAGCCCTGATCAAAGCTGGACAACTTTTGCAAAAACCGATTGCTCCACCTGAAGTGATCAGGACACTTGATAATGACTTGCAACAACATCTTTTTGATTTTTACATCGATCCCGAATTGACACAACTTTTACTCGAGGTCGACTCCGAGAAAGAGTGGCCAATGAGGTTGGCAGGTTTCAAAATCAAAGCAACCCAAGGTGAACTCGTTGAGTTGACCGAAAAACTTCGCACACTCGAGTCGCAATCGAGCTTGACTCCGACTGAGCAGGCCGAGTACGAAGCTTTGATTGCCCAAGTCGCAGTGCTCCAAAAACAGCAACGTGGGGCTTGACATGGCATACCCCCAGGGAGTATGTTAAGATCCAATGACAAATGATAAAGCAGTGACACAATTGAAACGCATCCGAGGCCAATTGGATGGCATTATCACCATGTATCAAGATGAGCGCAGCTGTGTGGATGTGGTGCGCCAAGTCATCGCCGCTCGGAGTTCTCTGGGTCGGGTAGCTCGAGATTTACTTACCAATGAGGCTACTCGCTGCACCAAAGAGCGCAAAGTGGAAGAGTTGGATCAGATTTTAGAAGAATTATTTCGATATTAATCATATATACGTCAGGTATTAACTTAAGGAGGTTTTTATGTCAGATGGAATGACACCCGGAGCTCGACACATTGGTAATGACGATCTCCAAGCCCTATTTAAAGAAGCTGGTGATCAGCCGATCATGATCGACTTTTACGCCACTTGGTGTGGACCATGCAAAATGACTGGTCCGATCATCGATAAATTGGCTGGGGAATATGAAGGCAAAGCCATGATTGTCAAAATGGATGTCGATGAAAATCGTGAATCAGCTGTGCAGTTTGGAGTCATGAGTATCCCGACCGTAATAGTGATGAAAAAAGATGGCGATGCCATGAAAGAAGTCGATCGCAAAATCGGGGCCACTAATGAATCTGGTTACCGTCAGATGGTCGATAAATGTATTGGTGCTACCGCCAAAGCATAAAAAGCATAAATAGTGTTTGCTAAAACGAAAAATAGATAAACAGGTAGATTGATTAGAACAGGGAGGAATTGTGTCGGAACATAAACAAGTTGTCATCATTGGATCGGGTCCAGCAGGGTACACGGCGGCGGTCTATACCGCTCGAGCGAGTCTAGCACCAGTAATGTTTGCTGGATACCAAAGTGGTGGGCAACTGATGTTTACTACCGAAGTCGAAAATTTTCCTGGATTCAAAATGGGCATCCAAGGCCCCGAACTCATGGCTACCATGAGGGAGCAAGCAGCTCGGTTTGGAGCAGATATCCGAGACGAATATGTGACCGCAGTTGATTTTTCAGCTCGGCCATTCAAAATCTGGACGACTTTGCCGGAGGGTGAAACTCCGGAAACACTCGAGAGACAGTTACCCAAAGATCGTCAGAAAAGTCTTGAAACTATCCGCCAAACCGAGCCTACCATGTTGGCAGAAGCTGTGATCCTGAGTACTGGAGCAAGCTCGATTTGGTTGGGTGTACCCGGTGAAAAAGAACTACTAGGTAAAGGT
The DNA here is from genome assembly GCA_964421945.1 of uncultured Pseudomonadales bacterium. Lineage (GTDB taxonomy): Bacteria > Patescibacteriota > Microgenomatia > UBA1400 > PJMF01 > BOKX01. Next base: position 303 of record CAYQZC010000105.1, on the reverse strand, counting down.
GTAAGTACCTGTGCCGTGTGTGACGCCGCATTCTTCCGAGATAAAATCACCTATGTCATCGGTGGTGGTGACAGTGCGATGGAAGATGCAATGGCTCTGACTAAATTTGCTAAAGAAGTCCACATCGTCCATCGGCGTGATAGCTTCAAAGCCAGCAAAATCATGCAAGACCGGGTGCTCAAGCATCCCAAAATCAAAGTCCACTGGAATCAGACAGTTAGCAAAATCGTCGGGACCAACAGTGTCGAACAGATCGAACTTACTGATGTCAAATCTGGCAAAACCGAGCTCCTGCCAGCCGAA
>CAYQZC010000104.1:0-3894 GCA_964421945.1 uncultured Pseudomonadales bacterium | reverse complement strand
GACGGGACAGTGCACGTGGATTTTGATTGGGATGATGACGAAAACGATTATGTCTAGTCGGTGAGTCAGAACGTAGGGACAGTATCCGTGAGGAGCTGTCCCTTTTTTTTGGCTTGTCAGCTTGATGGTAGTCACGTACTATGAGTGTGTATGGTAAAAGACTCAAAAGTTTCTCTGTGGTATCAACTTTATTTTGTGGTTGCGACCTTGATTGGGCTGGTTTGTATCGTGATTGGGGTCAGTTCTTTATTAAATAATGTGATTATCACTTATGTGGTGCCGGTAAAATCGGTCCACATTAACCCACCACCACAGCCGGCCATAGATACTAAAATGCTGTTGGAATCGGAAGAAGTGACGCCTGAACAGAAGCAACTCTTGGTGGCTTGGGAAACCGAGTATCGTGATTGGGAAAAAACTCAAAAAAATTATGATTATGAAACTGAAAATCGACGCCGATCGCTGGCTTCTTCGGTAGCGTTGCTGCTGACTGGGGTGCCAGTTTTTATGCTACATGCTCCTATGGTGTTCAAAAAAGCCCGCAGTTAAACTGATGGTTTTTTAGCTTTGTTGACGCTGTTACCCCTCACACCTATAATGCGGTTCTCGGTTTTTTAAAAATCAAAGGAGCAATCCCGTGGTACCAATACCAAATGGATCGGAGATAGCGGGGTTTATCACTCCCGACTATTTTTCGGCGGAAATGGTTTTGCAACGCTTAGTGGAAAAAGTAGTAAGTGAAGCAGTTACCAAGGCGATGTGGTCTGGCAGTAACTACTTCCAGATACACAGAGAACTGAACACAGTCGAGGCTCAGCTCATTGTGGAGCGCCTACAGGCTGAGGGTTTTGGCCGGGTCAATTACTACCCACCAGACAAAACATTGAGCTACGGCATCAATCCCTTTCTGGGTGAGCTGCAGGCCGATGCTTTAGCTGTCGTCAGTCAAGAGGTTTCAAATCACCTCATGACTGCCAGCTATGATAGTCTTGGTGTCAGGTATGTTTGGATCCAGTGCCCAGACCATCTCAAGTCAGGCTTGGCCCAAATTGCAGAGCAGGCTGGCTGGGAGCTGTCATTCGATGAGTTTGAGTTGCGACTGATGCTTTTCAAGCCACTCCAAACACCGACTCCTCCAGAGGAGATTCGTGTCGGTGAGGAAAAAAACTGAGATGTAGTAGAGTAGGGCAGAGCCATGTGGTTCTGCCTTTTTTTATTTTCAGAGGTAAAAACTCCGCACATTTAGTGGGGAATAGTTTGTTAATAAAAAAACCATGAAAAAACCGGGCTCAAGTAAAACTCGAGACCCGGTTTGGTTCGTTTTGGACTAGGCTGTGGCGGCCTGAAGGGCAGCCACAATTTCCTCTGCCGAGACGACGCCCATTTTTACTACCTGCTGGATGTAGTCCAGCACGGCAGCTTTGGCCTCGTCAGCCGGCAAACTTGCGGCCTGTGCCGCCATGGTGAGTCCGACTCCGTCGTCGGTGTACCCCCAAGCGTAGCTTGGGACTGGCAGATCCCCGAAAACGGTGAAGGGGAGGGCCACAATCACTTCGAGAAGCTTCAGCTTCTCAGCAATCATGAGCCAGGTCCGGTAGCTCGAAGCCGAGCTATTGGATACCATCAGGGCAGTCTGCCCGTCAGACTTTTCGAGTGACCAATACACACTGAACGGCAGTTGGGTTGCTTCTTCTGACCGCTTGCCGTCAAACTCCACGAAATAGAATCCAGTCGGGGTCTTTTTGCGACCCGTGAATTCGGGAATAACTTTCCCGCCGGCGGCTTCAATTAATGCGGTCGTTACGACCACATTTTGGGGAAGCAGACCGGCATCCTTGATTTTTTTATAGACCGACATTTCTATTCTCCCAGGCTTTGCCTGTATTTTCACTTTTTGACGAACACTTAATTATAGCACATAACTATAGGATAGTCAAGGGTTTTTACCAGAGGAGAAATGGCTAGTATCTATAATCTCTTCAACCCTAAAAACAGCAAAAAAAACCGGGTTAGTCTTAGACTAAACCCGGAATTACTTATTCCACTTCAGCTTCTTCAGCCATGAATTTACTGACAAATTCAGTGATCACGGCCTGAGCCTCATCAGGAGTGAGCACTCCCCGGAAGAGCAACATGAAGAGTATGTGTTGGGCTTTTTTCTCGGCCCAATCCAGACTTACCCAGCGAACGGGGCGCTCCCCACTGCGTGGCTCTTTTGGTTTTTCCCAGCCGACCTCATCTGGAAGTTCCACGATTGGGAACCCGACCTCAACCACTTTATAAGGGTGGCCAAGTGTCGCAAAGACCCGGTCCATGAACCAGATACTGGGAGAGTAGTGAGGGTCGAGGCGTGTGAGGATCCCTTCCTCACGGGTGTTGGCATACACCCACTTACATGTCAGTGGGAACTTCAACGGAGTGACACCACCTTCCGTGTCGATGATATCGAAGTACTCGCCCGAACGTTGGTTGCGGGTAAACGGTGCGTTTCTTTCCACCATTTTCCCGCCGCATTTTTCCACTGCAGCTTTAAAAGCCGCAGCTTCAAATGTGACGGTTCCCAAACCCGCTTGCAGGTGTTCTTCAAACCATTCTTGTTGGATAACGTGTTCCACGCGATTTCTCCTCAGGCATTGCCTGATGCTTTACTTTAAAAAGAGCTAGCGCGATTGTATCACAAAACTATAGGATGTTCAATCTTAATTCTGTCAAATTGCCGGGTATTTTTTAGTTTGTTTTCCACCCTTGCAAACCGAAAAATGCTGCTTTATAATTCACACATTGTTCGGGAAACAATATCGCGACATTGTGCGCCTCAGTGCCACAATCCCTCCGCCCGCATTTCGATCTAAACAAACAAGTAAATAAGAAGAGGACTGCTATTGGGCCCTTAGCTCAGTTGGCTAGAGCGCTACATTTGCAATGTAGAGGTCAAGGGTTCGAGCCCCTTAGGGTCCACACACGGGTTTTGCCGGCTTCAAGCTAGACACCGCGGACTTCAGTTTGAAACTACAAACTAAGTACTCGCTGTCTGTTTTGCGCATTGTGTAAGACAGGCCCTGGAAACAGGTGCCCCTTAACAAGTGAAGAATGTAAGTCATGTAGAAAGTATGTGCATCGCGCACATACTTTAATCAACATACTTTGTTTATCTCAATTAATATTTTTATTTTTGACTTAATTAAAGTAGGTTAGCATCAACATCATGCCAAGTAATGTGAATTAAAGCAGATAGTGAATGCCTTGGCTTGTTTGGCCGAAGAAGGACGCATTAGGCCGCGAAAGTCATCGGGGAGCTGCCTCAAAGCTTTGATCCGATGGTGTCCGAATGGGGAAACCCACCCTCTTTAATAGGAGGGTACCCTCGCATTTATGCGGGGGAGGGAACCAGGGGAACTGAAATATCTAAGTACCCTGAGGAAAAGAAATCGTAAGAGATTCCCTTAGTAAGCGACGAGCGAACAGGGATCAGCCTAAACCGGAATTTATTCCGGGGTTGCAGGAGCTCAATATGAGACTACTACGTTTATCAGAACACCGTGGAATAGGTGACCAAAGATGGTGAGAGTCCAGTACGAAAAAAACAATGTAGCTCTAGAGATGTCCTAAGTAAGCTGGGAGACGGCAAACTCCCTTCTGAATCTGGGGTGACCACACTCCAAGGCTAGAATACCAAACAAGACCGATAGTGAACGAGTACCGTGAGGGAAAGGTGAAAAGAAGGGTTGAAGACCCCGTGAAATAGTACCTGAAACTATCTGCTAACAATCAGACGGAGCTCCGCAAGGAGTGACGTCGTGCCTATTGAAGAATGAGCCGGCGAGTGTTTACGTGTTGCATAGGCTAAGACAATGCCATGTCGGAGCCGTAGTGAAAGCGAGCCTGAATAGGGCT
>CAYQZC010000103.1:0-3960 GCA_964421945.1 uncultured Pseudomonadales bacterium | reverse complement strand
GATATCCGAGATCACTGCCAGAGGTGTTTGCTCGTCGCCTTCACCCATCTCGACAGAAGCGATAGCGGTCAGAGATTGTGCTATATTGGTTTGTTCCATTTTCATCAAACGGCCAAAAAGATCTGGTTTACCGATATAACTTCGCAGCGGATTAAACCCACAATGGGCGATAGCGTGTCCGGTGACACCCCAATTCAAAGGAATACTGGCACTGTCTGACATAGTCAAACCAAGTTCTTTGACACCAAAATGGTTTCGCAAAAATTCCCACATGGCATTGAGTGAAGCTTGAGGATCTTTCGGCCATAAAATATAGCTGTCTTCGCTATTTGATTCATCAATCCCTGCATTGGCAAACATCCAGTTGCGCTTCACGGTCAGCATGACATTGTATTTTGACGAGTGAGGATCGAGATACCACTCTGATTCTTGGCGAGCTAAAGCGTGTTTTTCATCTTTATCACCTTCAGGAGCTGTCTTGGGAATAATGCGGTTTTCAGCAGTAGCGAAAATTTTCGAGGCGATGACTACTACACTGCGCTCTGGTAACTGGGGAATAGCTGCTGCCACTATATTTGTCAGGTCGTCATGGGCTTTCACGATCGGTGTTTGATAAGCGTGTATCTGCATGTGGCTTGATTATACCTCTTGTTTGATACCGTATAATGCACCAGCTCATTAAAAACTGTGCATCATTACCGAAGAGGAGAGAGTAGTGGATCATATGAAACATCATGATGAGAGTCCGTTAGTCATTAACTGGTCTCTCGAACACAAACCGGTCGAACCACCTCATGCTCTAGCAGACTCCAACATGTCTCGGGTATTTTGGCGTCAAGTGGATTTTATGCAGCACGAGGCACCTCGAGCGTTTTTTTCCAATCCACTTGAAATTGCACAACATAGCCCCAGAGTCGTATCGACTCATATGGTGGGGAATTGGCAGTTTCCGGTCTACAGTTTGTCACTTGAGAGTTTGACCATGGTGATTAAACTCAAGTGCGATCTCGTTTCTTGGGTGATCAGTGTCAAATCACTTCACCCGATCACTGCTGATTTTGGTCATTTGTTTTTTCCTGACCAACTACTGGCACCAACCAAATTCTTGGGATTCAGTCCAGAATGGATTTTGCAACCATATGGGACCAACCCGAAGGCCTTCAGCCTTCAATTGGGAAACGAGTTTCAGGTGTTTACATTTTTATTCATGCTCGGGCAAAACCGCAGCCAAATCGTAGCGTAAATCAGTTTTTTGAGTTTTTTAGAGTAGGCCATCAGCCTACTCTTTTTTTTCGGGTATAATGGACCTTCATGAAGTTTCAACTTGCCTCCCAATTCCAACCGACCGGTGATCAGCCTCAAGCTATTGAGAATCTGGTGGCTGGGGTAAAGGCAGGGGACAAACACCAAGTGCTACTGGGTGTGACTGGCTCTGGCAAAACCTACACCATGGCCAATGTGATCGAGAAAACTCAAAAACCCACTCTCATCATCGCCCACAACAAGACCTTAGCAGCTCAGCTGTATCAAGAATTTCGCGATTTCTTTCCCCATAATGCTGTAAGTTACTTTGTGTCGTACTACGATTACTACCAGCCAGAAGCCTATATCCCCAGTAGTGATACCTATATTGAAAAAGAAGCTACCATCAATGATGAAATCGATAAACTGCGGTTGGCCACCACCACCAATTTGCTCACCCGCCCCGATGCCATCGTGGTTGCTTCTGTATCTTGTATCTATAACTTAGGTTCACCCGTCGAGTACGGTCGCCATTTGCTGGAATTGATGGAAGGGGAACTGATTTCCCGAGAGACGTTGTTACTCCAGCTTGGCAATCTTCAATATGAACGGTCTGATGATGATCTACGGCGCGGTACCTACCGATTGCGCGGTGACGTGATCCAATTGTGGCCAGCCTACCAAGACCATGCCTGGAGAATCGATACTTTGGAAGATCGGATCATCAAAATCGACACTATCGACCCTGTGACTGGGAGTCCAGTAGCCGAGACCGCCACTGAAACCGGCCGCCAAGGTGAATCAGGATCTGGTCGAGCTAAAAAATACATTTTGTATCCAGCTAAACACTACGTCATCGACGTCAAATCTCAAGCTGAAAGTTTGAAAGATATTCGTGCCGAGTTAGCCGCCCAGCTCGAGAAACTAAAATCTCAAAATCGAGTCATCGAAGCTTACCGACTGGAACAAAAAGTCAATTATGACCTCGAGATGATCCAGGAATTTGGGTTTGTGAATGGGATCGAAAATTACTCCCGCCATTTTGATGGCCGCCAGCCTGGTGACCCACCTTTTACCTTGCTCGATTATTTCTGGGAAAATGTCAAACTTTTTGACACTGACAGTTTCTTGACTTTTATCGATGAAAGTCACATCAGTGTGCCCCAAATCCGAGGCATGCATAACGGCGACCGAGCTCGTAAAGAAACATTGATCGAGTACGGCTTCCGGCTCCCCAGCGCCCTTGATAATCGACCTTTGCAGTTCCACGAATTTGAACAACGAATGAACCAAGTGGTTTACGTTTCTGCTACTCCCAATGACTGGGAAATGAGTCACGCCCAGGGTCGAGTGATCGAGCAAGTGGTCCGACCGACTGGGCTGATCGATCCTAATGTCGAACTGCGGGCTATCGATGGCCAGATCGAAGATTTGATTGTCGAAATCGTCAAACGTAAACAAAAAGGTCAGCGAACGCTGGTGACCACCTTGACCAAACGAATGGCCGAGGCTCTGACTGAATATCTCAATGATGCCGAAAAAGTCCGAGCTCTGCTCAGGACCGCGGTGGAAAAATCCCAAGTCCAAGCCGACCATCCAGATCCCGATCGAGTTTTCCTCACTGACAGCGAACTGCCGATCGAAGGTATGGCAATTGGGAAACTCGATCCCAGTTATCACACCCGAGCCATACCCACTGCTGATCTGATCCAGGCAGAACTACCAAAAGTAGCCTATCTTCATTCTGATATCGAGACCCTCGAGCGGTCAGATATTTTGGCTGACTTGCGTCGTGGGGTCTACGATGTGGTGGTGGGCATTAATTTACTCCGAGAAGGCCTCGATTTACCCGAGGTGACACTCGTGGCGATTTTGGATGCCGATAAAGAAGGTTTCTTGCGCTCTGCCACCTCACTCATCCAGACCATGGGTCGAGCCGCCCGACATGTAGAGGGCCATGTGATCATGTATGCCGACCGGCTGACTGGCTCCATGAAAATCGCAATTGCTGAAACCTATCGCCGACGCGCGATCCAAGTCGCCTATAACCAAAAACATGGCATCAACCCTGAAACTATTTCCAAACCCATCCGCGATCGCATGATCGAGAAAAAAGCTGAAGATACCGGCGACTCACTTTCCAGAGCCAAATCCAAAAATAAACAAATCGGTGGGGTAGTGATCAGCCTGAGTAAACATGAACAACTTGATCTTGATGCGCTCAAGCCTGATGACCTGACTCCAGCTGAAATTACAGTTTTGATTCCTAAGTTGCGCCGCCGGATGAAACAGGCTGCCAACGACATGGACTTCGAATTGGCCACACTCCTGCGCGATAAAATCACCGAACTCTCGGCCGAACAAAGCTAAAAAATCATCGAAATTTTCACACTTATTTTTTAAGCCTGTTTTTTGGGGCATAAAAAAAGCCCTTACCAAAAATGGTAAGGGCCTTGAGCCTGGGCAGTCACGCCCAATTAGCTAGTTTACGACACTCGAAAGTGTGGCTTCGCAGCCGGTGGGGTAGAAACCTACCACGCGAGCGAGCGGAACCCAACCGAGCGTCAAAACGATTTGACTAGAAGCGGGAACGGCGGGAACGCCGACTTGGACCCAGTCACGATCAGGTGCGAACACACGGCCAAAAGCAGACAATTTCTCGCCATGAGTGGTGTAGAGCACGTTGGTCGGCTCAGTGGGAGCGGCATTGGCGTAAAT
>CAYQZC010000102.1:0-3966 GCA_964421945.1 uncultured Pseudomonadales bacterium | reverse complement strand
GTGCCAGCCTGCTTCACCTCTAGCTTCGTAAAATGCTAAGTTTGGCTTGTAGGCTGATACTAAATCATGAGTCTGATCAATGATCCAGGTATTAAATGCCAATTGAGGAGCTTCTTGTTCTCTAAATCTGGCAGGTAGTTTACTCACATCACTATCCAATCCCACACAGAGGAGACTATCAGTCTGTTTGATTCGGTCAGTTAATTTCTGTTCTATCAGCATCAACTCCTTGGTTGTAAATTCTACACATTTGTCTGGCTAAAACCATGACGCTCGCCCCAGCCAGCAGGGTCACGGAGCCAATCAGCCACTACTAGTTGTTGATCAACTGTAAAAATTTTTTCCTTCAAAGCTACCGCCAGAATCGTGTCAAAAGTTGTCATAGTATGGAGATGTACACCGGCAGTCTCAAATGCGAGTGTCGCAACTGGGAACTCGTAGCTCGTAATGCTCAGACAGTTGCTCACTCGGGCCCCGTCAGCCCGGAGGGCATCCACTCCGGCTAGACTGCTTCCTCCAGTAGTGACATGATCCTCCACCAACAAAACTTTTTTGCCCCTGACATCTCCACCTTCAATTCGACTTTTCGTCCCATGATCTTTGATTTTCTTACGCACAAAGACACTTGGTTTCTTGAGCAAAAGACCTAGGGCTGCGCTGTGGGGAATCCCAGCTGTTTCAATGCCTGCAATTACCTCAAAATCAAGATGTTGCTCCTCAATGCAGTGGGCAAAAGCCATCAAAATTTTCTTCCAGGCCACTGGATGAAAAGGCAACCGACGATTATCAACATATACCGGGGATAGCAAACCTGACTTAAATGTCAATGGGGCAGAGGGTTTAAAACCAACTGCCTGAATTTGGAGTAATTGGTGAGCAATCATTTTTTCATCTGGCATATGTGTCTCCGCTGAGTTTTCCAATTTCTGAAGCTAGCCCGACATTCCACATATAACCGGTGGCACTCATGACAGCATCAGCTCCAGCCTCAATGTACTTGAGATAATCATTGACCGTCATCACCCCACCCACACCAACAATACTAAAACTCAGCCCATTCTCTTGCCGGAGTTGAGCTAATCGTCTGACCATATCCAATCCTGCCCATTTGATCCCAGCCCCACATACACCACTTCTGTCCCGACCAGGACCAGGCAAAGCTTGATTCCCCAGTGGATCAACTAAGGTAGCTGAAATGGTGTTTATGGCACTCACCCCATCAACAATAGTTCCAACGGCCTGGACAAATTTCGCCAGTTGGTCCTGGTTGGCAAAATACGCTAGCTTTAGAATCAATGGCAGATTTCCGATCTCATTTTTGATGGCATCAGCAATCTGCTGGACTCGGACCACATCAAAACAAAGTAAATCAGCCGTACCTTCATTGGGACAACTTAGATTTGCTTCCACAATTTTGGCCCCAGTTTCAACCACAAGTTTGGCCGCCAGCACATAATCTGCAATCAACTCACTGGGGCGTCCAGACTCCTGACGGCTACCTTGGAAACTGCCAATCACAACTTGTCCAACCCCCGCTGCTTGGACTGCTTTGGCCAAGTCAGGCTGCCACACAGCAGGATCTTGGGAAGGTACACCAAAGGAGTTGGAAATGTTGGCAGGGGACTGGGACCGTACAGGCCGGGCAACTAAGGGCTGGCTAGCTTTTTCCAATGTCAAATCCCCATCCACTTCGACTGCCAAGATGTTTGGAAAGGGCAAGCAAGCATGAGCTTTGGTCCGGACTGTTTTGTATACAGGCACATCAACTCCACCCTGTAAAGCTGCCAACACATATAGACTATTCAAAAGCGGTCCAGCCGGCACCCCAAACGGCTCATAGACCGGATGACCAAGAAATTTTTTTTCTGGCTTTCCCGTTCTCGTCAACCTTTCGGGGCTAAATGACCCTCCAAATGGACCTTGCCTATAGTTTTGCTCATATGATTTGTCTGGATCATAGATTGGTATGGTTGACATACTTTAAGCAATCCCTAGGACTTTTCTTCCATTGATGGTTGCAATTTTGACCAATTCATCAATCTGATAATAATGACAACTTTCAAGCAAAAAGCGCAGTTCGGTCCACATATCACCATCGGTAAATGGCTTGTAAATGTCGGCAATATTATCTGTCCCCATGGCTGTCACCACCCCAGCTTCAATTAATTCTTCCACTGGAGCAATTGCGTTGTGGGTGACACTTAGTTCTTCGCTCCGGCGTGCATCGATCCAAGCAGTCGGACAGACCACCATCATCACTCGAGCCTCACGCAGCTTGCGATAAATCCGGCGCCGATCTTGGATACGTTGGGCGGAGAGTGAAACACTGTGCACAGCTGCCACTCTCCCTTGTAGGCCATGCTGAATCACCTTATCTGCTAACAGTTCTGTTTCATTTTCGGTGGCTGTGTTGAACTGGTCAACGTGAATATGCACCATCTTGTCCATGCTTTTGGCTGTCTGAAGCAACATGTCGATGTGCTCATTTTCAAACCAACGATCCTTTCCTGGTAAACCACCAATAATATCGGCAAACTCTGCCCCTGTCACAAACCACTTGAGGGCAGCTGGTTTCAACACACCTTTCAGGGTTTGGTTGATAAACACAAGACGAATATCGGAGTTTTTCTCACGCAATTTTTGGGCGGCCAAGATGGCTTTATCACCAATAACTTCATCAACATCTATAAAACTTGCCACCACTTGGACCCCCTGCTGTCGCTGCTGGTCTAATGCAAATGACATCCGATCATACATCTGATCAACAGTAGACTGACGTTTCAGGTCATCAACTAAGCTCCATTTTTCTTGCAAACTGGCGTTGGCTAGACTGAGGGTGTGCGGAGTAATAGTGTATGCTCGGTCCAAATGCGTATGCACATTGACCCAACCGCCAGCTTCTGCAATCCGGTCAACCAAAATTTGACGCATATTCCAATCAGAAGTGCTGGAAGGCAGAGCTGGATTTGCCAGGGTTTTTTTTCTAGAACGCGCCATGTGTCAGCCTCTCTTCTTTCTCACTACCAAACGTTTTTTTAATTTTGAGACCAATTTTTCAGCTGTTTCTAAATCCCGCACCATTCTCACATCATTTTTAACAGCCCAGTCTTTGATCACCACCACATCAGCTTTAGACTCTGGCAACTGATTGGAGTAGGGGAGATGAATGATCAGATCAATAATATCCTGGCGCAATACATCCTCCAAACTAGGCGACTCTTTTGTATACATTTTATGAACTAAAATTGAGTCAATACCTCGTTTTTTGTAATACTTGTGCGTGTGTTCGGTGGCAAAAAATTTGAAACCCAAGTCGGCTAAATCTTTGACAATGGGCACAAAAGCTTTCTTATTAGCATCTTCACCAATGGTCAGTAAACAAAACCGTTCTTTGTCTTGTGCCAGTCGCATTTGGAGAGTGTATATTTCGGTAAAACCAGCTGAAGCATTTTGATTAAATGCGTTACTCTTCATGAAGGTCGCCAATTTTTCATCGAAAATGGTATTTGGAGTCTCTACAGCTACTACTTCGGCCTGACCTTTAAACAGCTTGACGGTGACGAGCCCACTGACTTTTTCATTCATGCTATTGATACATGCATTCAGATCATCCATGAGAGGCTCGTACCACAGGGCTCCGTAACACAGATACGCCCATTTGGTATCCACCTGAGATTTGAACTCGTTCTCTTGGCGAGTGCAGACATACTTTTCTAGATTGAAGTGAGCCTGAATTATGATTTCAGCCGCTGGAGCCTCATACAAACCTCGGACCTTGAGGCCGACTAAGCGATCTTCAATATGATGGGTAACTCCCACCCCATGTTTGGCTCCTACTTGATTGAGGTGAATGATCAACTCGGCCAGCCCAAAAGCCTTGTCATTGACTTCTACAGGTAGGCCTTTTACAAACCTAAGTTTTAGGTACTCAGGTGTATCGGGAGTCTTTTCAATAATCTGACAGAC
>CAYQZC010000101.1:0-4011 GCA_964421945.1 uncultured Pseudomonadales bacterium | reverse complement strand
ACCGTGTATAATCTCCCCCAGCAGTACCGATACTAACGCACTCCTTCGTTGCTTGCAGTGAATTCGTAGCCCCTGTATCACCTTGTTGCTGCTAACCCCCGCTCAGGTCTGACCTGAGCACCTAGTACAAATGTGTCACCTCAATGCAACTTGAGGCGGGAGTGGTGTATGTCTGAAAAAGCGATCTCACGCAGAGAATTTTTACAAACCAGTAGCCTGATCGGTGCTGGTCTGGTTTGGTGGTGGCTGGGCAACTCTTCGTCGACCGCAGAGGCAGCTGAGTCTCTCCCGAGCATTCTTCATCCCGAGCAAGGTACTGAAGCTACCATCCGCTCGACTCGGCTCGAACTAGATCTCCATTTCACTAGTTTCCAAAATACTGCCACTGACTTCGTGACTGAAACCAACCATCTTTGGGATCAGTATGCGCTTGATCATGATCAACCTTCCCCAGCCATCATCGAGGCAACCTACACCAAGTTTGGAGCCTCCGCCGTAGCCCATGGCCAACTCAAAGTCGTCACCACCGAGCTCAGACGTCAGCTCGAAAGTGGCCAGCGCACTCGCGATTCTCTCACTCCTCAAGAACAAGTTTTACTCACTATCCGCCAAGCCGTCGATGAATCTAAAATCGAAGAAACTATCGCCCTCAATGCCCAAGAATTTGAACCAGCCTTCCAAAACATCCTGATGCAACTCGGTTACGATGGAGTGATCGCCCTCAAATCACCGAGTGATCTCGGTCGGACTGGCAAAGTCTATCTGTGGAATCGTTTAACCGAAAAATGGAGCTCACCTGTCAACGTCGTCGTCCTGAACACCGCTCAATTTGAAACTTGGCTCAACCTCAAAGATTCAGCTAACGGTTTGGCAGGTCTGGATCTGCCTTACCCCCATCAGGCTCGCTGGATGATCGAAATTTCCGATGAAGTAATTTCTCGTGGAGCATGTGAGTACGACCAGACCCATTCCTCGAGTACTTGGGCTCGATTTGTGGATGACACGGTCCCCGAGACCTATCAGGTAGAGTTTCCCCGTTATGATGTGGAATCCAAAACCTTGCATCCAAGTGCTCGATTTTTTGCCCTCCGGGTAGCATCCTTACTCGACCAATCTGCTGATGCTTCTCCCCTAGCCGAGCTGATGGCAAACTTGCCTCCACAATTTGATTTCACTCAGAATGAGGTGGCTCGCACTTTATCGCTGTCAGAGGATACTTTCGTCAGCTATATCTTGATGCAGTGGGCCGCAGAATCAAAACTACACTTGCCACCTTTTGCCGGGGCTGATCAACAACAACTCCGTGAGGCCATGCTTCAGACACCTGATGTTTTGGAAACTCGAAATGGCTTTCCGCTCAACAAATACTTGGTCCTGACTTGGGTACAACTAGCTTTCCAGGCAGGGATTCTTGATCGTCAGATCTTGACTACTGTTGGTGAAAGCCGCGAATTGGTTCCTGACCAAAAACATGCTTTTATCGCCATTGAAGACTATAGCCATGACACTCATTTACAACTCAAAACCATCGGCCTCCTCGTGAATGACATTTCCCAGCAGTGCTATTGGTTTGATGATCAGGCACAACTCCAGACCACCTCGCTGACCGAGCTCGTGGCTAGCTGCACCCAAAATCAACCTATGGTCAGGGTGGTGGTGTATCGGGCTCACCCATAAAGTCCTATAATTATTGAATGTTTCTTTTGTTTCTGATATACTTTGTCGAGTGTTTTAGTTCGCTAGTTAAAAAGTGAGGAAGGAACATGCTTATCATCTGCCTAGATCGTATCGACCCAGAGTCACTCTGCCTTGGCTTATCTGCTCAAGATTTCACGGCAACCGATGCTGGGGTCACAACTGCGCCCGAGCTGCGATTCGCGAAATTCATTGTAGATAACACAATGCAACATGATCTGCTTGAACAAATCTTGTCCCCAGCAGGTCTTAACAAGGCAGGTCACTTTATTCCAGTCCTGCCAACAAAAAAAACACCCTAAACCCCCTGCCCCAGCATTTCCGCCTGGGGCTTTTTTTTGGCTGATATGTTATACTATCGCTTCACTGCGCACCTCGGCAGCCTAAACCTGAGGGAGCAATCAGTTTAGCTGAGTTGCGGACCGAGCTTTATAGCACAAAATCTGAGTGTACCTCTGATTTTTCCTAAAGCACCTCTCCTCTTCTCACCTGATTTCTCAATCCAATGTATTTAGTAAGGAGCTTATGGCGAAAAAAATCGTTAACGTCCTCAAGTTAAACTTGCCAGCTGGGTCAGCTACACCTGCACCCCCTATTGGTCCTATTTTGGGTCAAGCTGGTATCAACATGATGGACTTTTTGAAGCAATATAATGACAAAACCTCAGATAAACGAGGCCAAATCATCCCAGCTGAAATTACCATCTTTGAAGATCGTTCTTTCAAGTTTGTTTTGAAGTTGCCCCCTGTTTCAGAAATGATCAAACAGGCCCTCAAACTCAAACAAGGTAGTAAAACTGCCGGCCGCGAAACCATTGCGACTTTGAGCATGGATCAGGTCCGCGCCATTGCTGAACAAAAATTACCAGATCTTAATACCAAGAGTGTTGATGCTGCCATGCAATCTGTGATGGGCACCGCTCGAAGTATGGGAGTAGCTGTCAAATAAGGAATATATGGGAAGCAAAAAGAACGCCACCACCACACCAAAAGAAGATATTATCAAAATCGTAGCTGAAACACCCGAAGTCGAGTCTCAAGTTTCTGAAGGTGAAGTCACCGAAACAGCAGCCCCTGCAGAAGAAGGTGAAGTCAAAACCAAAAAGAAAACCAAAGCTCAAGCTCGTAGTGCTCGCTACCACGCTGTTCGCGCCCAGGTCGATAAAACCAAAGCTTATGACCCATTTGCTGCCATCGAGCTCGTCAAAAAGCTCAGTTACAGTAAATTTGCTGGTTCACTCACTGCAGACCTCATCGTCAAAGAAGAAGGCATGCAAGTCAGTGTAGCTTTCCCCCACAGTACTGGCAAAAGCCTGACTGTGGCCATCGTTAACGACCAAGTGCTCAAAGACATCGAAGCCGGTACCATCAATTTTGATGTGCTGATCACCGAGCCTCGCTTTATGCCTCAATTAGCCAAATTTGCTAAGGTTTTAGGTCCTAAAGGCCTGATGCCAAACCCAAAAAATGGCACTGTCACCGCCAACCCTGAACTCAAAAAACAAGAGCTCGAAGGTGGCAAAGTGACTGTCAAAGCTGAGAAAAAAGCACCTTTGATGCACGTTTCTATCGGCAAAACCGATATGGAAACCAAGGCTCTGCTCGAGAACTTGCAAGCTTTGATGAATGCCCTCAATGGCAAAATCGTCAAGCTCAATGTTTCAGCCACTATGAGTCCTGGTGTGCGCGTCATGGTCGAATAATTCAATCAGTTTGACTCAAAATAGTAACAAAAAACCCCACCGCAAGGTGGGGTTTAAAGTTCTGAATAAAAAAACAACTTATAAAAAAATTAATTCTTGTTCTACTGTACTTAGAAATCGTAAGTAATATGCGAGTCAAAATAAACAAAAATTTGCTTCCGAATCAAACTTTTTGAAACTATAAATTAAACCCTAATGTTATTTTTTGGAAAGTGACTCTCTCAAACACGAATGTTAAGATTGTAGTATTCATGGCAAAATTAAACACTCTAGGTCTTCTTGGAAGTTTGACAACATGAAATCTAAAATACTAAAAACCCTTTTTCTTTTTGGTTTTTCCATCATTGTTTGCTTTGGTGTTTTCTGGCTGAGTTTGCCTTCAGTTAAACCAAATGCATTAATGTATCCCACACTTGACACACATCGATCATACAAAATTTGGCCAGTTAAAAACCCACAACGAGGTGCTCTTGTAGTCTTTAAATCTCAAAATGAAAGAAATGGCCTTACGGATTATAAAATAAGTCGCCTTGTCGGATTCGAAAACGAAACAATAAGTATTGATGCAAAACAGCACCAAACAGGAATTACTATTGATGGTAAATCGCTTGCAG
>CAYQZC010000100.1:0-4036 GCA_964421945.1 uncultured Pseudomonadales bacterium | reverse complement strand
TCCGTGCCGTCCATAAACACTACTTCACAGGCGGAACTAACCTCGGCCTCAGCCAGGAAGTCACCAGCCACCATATCCATCTGCAGTTGGGAGATGCTGTCCTCAAGTGCAGTGATATCCTTCGTGTTGTTGTCGATCTCATTCGCTAAAAACGCGATCACGAAGGCCGAAACAGCGATCCACAGCATCAAGATTATTACTGTAAAGACAAACTCGCTTTTGTATGCGTTCAAGATTTCACCTCTTGTTAACTAACCACAGCCGCATTGGCTGTTTTCAGATGGGCCAATTATAGCACAAGTAGGCCTATAAGATGAAATTAGTCCAACACATCCAGCTGTATGCAAACCCAACCGAAACACTAACCTCTTACTTAAATTGCTTGTCAAAATAAGCTATAATGACCGTTCGACTTATGAGTGACCACATTACCGTCCGCGGCGCCCGAGAACACAATCTCAAAAATATCTCACTTGAGATCCCCAAAAACCAACTAGTGGTTTTTACAGGGCTGTCCGGGAGTGGTAAAAGCTCGTTGGCATTCGATACTCTTTATGCAGAAGGTCAACGTCGCTACGTGGAAAGTCTGAGCTCGTACGCCCGCCAGTTCTTGGGTGTGATGAGCAAACCAGACGTAGATCAGATCGATGGTCTGTCTCCAGCTATTTCTATTGACCAAAAAACCACTTCCCACAACCCTCGGTCCACCGTCGGTACCATCACTGAAATTTATGATTATTTGCGGCTGCTATTTGCTCGAGTCGGACACCCTCATTGTCCTAATTGTGGCCGAGAAATCGCCACTCAAACCATCGATCAGATCGTGGGTCATGTTTTTGCTGAGCTTGATTCCAGAGCTGCCAGCCAACCGGCTCGGGTGATGCTGCTTTCACCCGTGGTCCGAGATCGCAAAGGTGAGTTTTACGCTTTACTGGAAAATCTCCAGAAACAAGGCTACTCTCGGGTCCGGATCGATCGCCACATGTATAACCTGGGTGATTCGATCACCTTGATCAAAACTAATCGCCATACCATCGAAGTGGTGAT
Organism: uncultured Pseudomonadales bacterium; assembly: GCA_964421945.1. Taxonomy (GTDB): domain Bacteria; phylum Patescibacteriota; class Microgenomatia; order UBA1400; family PJMF01; genus BOKX01. The sequence continues at coordinate 2,989 of CAYQZC010000100.1, read as the reverse complement.
TGACCGGTTTACCGTCAGCAAACAACAGCTAAATAACCCGACTGAACGAGCCATTCTCCGGAGTCGCTTCTCTCAATCCGTCGAGTCAGCCCTCAAACTAGCTGATGGATTTGTGGCTACTAGTTTCGTCATGGATGACAGTTTCGATTTCCCCTCCAATCCAAAAATCATGGAAGATCGCTTATTTAGTGAAAAACTCGCCTGTAGTTATTGTGGGATTTCCATTAATGAACTGGAGCCTCGGCTTTTTTCCTTTAATGCCCCTCAAGGTGCTTGTGAAACCTGTCATGGCCTGGGGTCACTTCTCAAAATTGACGTCAGTCGACTCATCGCTCCCAGCCTGAGTTTGAGTGAAGGGGCAATTATTCCTTTTGCTCGCACTCTCAGCAATGACACCTGGTGGGCCAGACTGGTCCAGACAGTGATCGAAACTGCTGGCTATGACTTCCGTAAAACAGCTTGGGAAAAATTTGACGAAAAAACTCAGCATATCTTGCTGTATGGCTCGGACCAACTTTTCACCGTCCATGGCGAAAACCGCTTTGGTAGAGAAACTGCCATCGAAGAAAAATTTGAGGGTTTTGTCAATAATCTCGAGCGTCGATACTCAGAGACTGATTCTGAGTTTATTCGCAAAGAAATCGAACAATTCATGCAACGAGAAACCTGTCCTAGTTGTCAGGGCGCTCGTCTACGGCCAGAGGCACTCTCGGTCCACGTCGATGGCAAAACCATCGCTGAGGCTTGTGCCTGGCCCATCAATCAAACCTTGGCTTGGACCACCACCCTGAGTCAGCCAGAAATCTTATCCACCAAAGAGGCTACCATCGCCAAGCCAATTTTGAAAGAAATCCAAGCTCGGCTCAGCTTCTTGTCATCAGTCGGCCTTAATTACTTGAGTTTGAGTCGTGAGGCTTCGACTTTAGCTGGGGGAGAAGCCCAGCGCATCCGCCTCGCCTCCCAAATCGGGACCGGCCTGACCGGAGTGCTCTACATTTTAGATGAACCCACCATTGGTCTTCACCAACGCGATAACCACCAGCTGATCGAAACCCTCAAAAGCTTGCGCGATCGCGGCAATAGCGTGATCGTGGTCGAACATGATCGTGACGTGATGTTGGCAGCCAACCATGTGGTCGATTTTGGGCCAAAAGCTGGCAAAAGCGGTGGGGAAGTAGTCGCTGAAGGGACCCCGGCTGAGCTGATGGCCAACAAAAACTCATTGACCGGCCACTATCTCAGTCGCAAAAAAGACGTCCTCCGGGAAGGGACTAAAACCTCAAAATCCAAACGAATCATCGTCGATCCCGATGCTCCAGCGGTGGTCACACCTACCCAACAGCCACAGATAAGCATCAGTGGCGCCACCCACCACAACCTCAAACAGCTTGACGTCAGCTTTCCGCTCAACACCCTGACCGCCATTACTGGTATTTCTGGTTCTGGCAAATCGACACTGCTCCACGAAACGCTTTACTACAACCTCGCCCGATCACTGGGCCGAAGCATCGACCAAAAACCTGGAGCTATTGAGCGGATTTCAGTTCCCGATATGGTAAAACGAGTAACTCTCATCGACCAAAGTCCCATCGGCAAAACTCCTCGTTCCAATCCAGCTACCTACACCAAAATCTTTGACTATATTCGGACCATTTTTGCTAACACCCAAGACGCCAAAATGCGTGGGTTTAATGCCGGCCGGTTTAGTTTCAACGTCAAAGGTGGTCGCTGTGAAGCTTGCCAAGGTGACGGTCAAATCAAAATCGAGATGCAGTTCTTGCCCGACGTGTATGTCACCTGTGATGTGTGTCAGGGCAAGCGCTATAACGAAGAAACTCTGCAGGTCCAGTACAAAGGCAAAACTATCGCCGACGTCCTTCATCTGCCGATTGATGAAGCGATCGGCTTCTTCGAAAACCACAGCACCCTGCGCAGCAAACTGAAGACCTTGCAAGAAGTGGGACTTGGCTATGTCGAACTAGGCCAACCTGCCCCCACACTCAGTGGCGGTGAAGCACAGCGGGTCAAGCTAGCCAAAGAGCTTTCTGGTCGCTCGTCTGAGCATGTAGTGTATCTGCTCGACGAACCCACCACTGGTCTCCACTTTGCTGATGTCCAGAAGCTGCTAGACGTGCTCCATCAGTTGGTTGCCCACAACAATACGGTGATTGTGATCGAACATAATCTTGATATCATCAAGAATGCCGACTGGATCATCGACCTCGGACCTGAAGGCGGCGATGCAGGCGGACAAGTGGTAGCTACCGGGACACCAGCCTTTGTGGCTCGCCAACCCGGCTCCTTTACGGGGCACTACTTAGCTGATGAACTTGTGCAATCAGGCTTAATATAGATTGATACACCAATCTATATTTATTCTGAGGGCAATTAGCAGACACAGAGGCATTCTGCTAATAGAGCATTTTCTATCAAAATAGATCAAAATGATTCATAACGTCGCAAAGCACCTCCAGGCCATTTTGCAAAGCTTTGGGCTCGCCATACTTTGTTTTTTTCTAACGAGCATCGCTCCACAGCCCACCCAAGCTGATACTAACTTTCGATTTGATCTTCACAGCACCTATACTGTGGCCGCCAGCAAGACGACTCGGGTCCAACACTCCCTGACCATCACCAACAAAACCCCGACCCTGTATGTCCAAAAGTACGCCCTCAAAATCACCTCCGGCACTGCCATCACAAACGTCAGTGTCAAGAGTAATGGCGAAACCCTTACCCCAAATGTAGTGGCCACCGATAATCAATCCAGTATCGGTCTGAGCTTTTCTGATAAAGTCGTCGGGGAAGGCAAGACACGAGAACTGTTGATCTCCTATGACCAGCAAGATGCCAGCATCGTGAGTGGGAAAGTCTTGGAGCTGTATGTGCCTCCGCTAAACACTGACCAAACCTATGATACTTACCGTGTCACGATCGTCACTCCAGCTAGTTATGGACCACCAGTCAGGGTAAATCCTGCCCCAGTCAG
>CAYQZC010000099.1:0-4041 GCA_964421945.1 uncultured Pseudomonadales bacterium | reverse complement strand
CCGCCTTGACGATACTGCCTGGCGGTGCCGCAGCACTCACACTGGGAGGTGGCTCAACTACCTCAATAAGCTTTACTACTGATGGCACAGGTGATGCGGAAGTAGTCCTCCCGACCGGCTCGATTGCGTCCACCGAGATCCTTGATGGCACCCTAGTACCAGGTGACTTGGATACGCAAGGTACCACCACTGATGAGTTTTGTCTGACCTATGAAACCGGAGGAGGCTCACTCTTTGCCTGGCAAACCTGTGGAGGTGGTAGTGGGGCGCTTGATGATGCTTATAACTCCGGCGGCACCATCACGGTCGATGCCTATGATGTGCTGCTCAATTTGTCTGATTCTTCCAATGACTACAATTTTGTTATTGATAATGCTACCAACGCCACCATAGATACCGCCTTTGCTATCACCACCGCCGGAGGAGTTTCATCTGTCTTCACGACTGCTATAGACTTGACGGATGCCGACATTGCCACAGCTTTAGCCCTCGGCACAAATGATGTCACTGTCGGCGGAGTTACCATTTCTGCTACCGAATTCGCCCGCTTAGATACAAAAGATGCCGACCTTATAGATACTAATGACGCCGTCACGGCCGCTATTACCGGAACCACTGGGAATTTCACTGTGCAAGGCACCACGGGTGTTACCTTATCAGGAGTTGGGGCAGATCTCATCTTCACCAACAGCGAACGGATCACCAATGATACCAATGGCCAATTTAACCTGGGACGCAATGATGCTGGCACAGTCACCTTGACTGCCAATGACGATGATGCTACAGCAGCATTTACCATCCAATCTGGTGGAGCAGCGGCATTGAACTTGATCCCTGGTGGAGCAGCGGCTGTCAACGTCGGTACGTCCAATGCTAATGCGGTCAACATCGGCAACTCCACCTCCACCACTTCGATCACGTTTGACAAAGGCAGCTCTGGAAACTTTGTTTTCCGCAGCAATGGCAGTGCTCTTGATTGTTCTGCTTTTGACAGTAGTGGCAAACTGACCTTGAATGCCAGCGGTCAATTGATCTGTGCCAATGACGTGAGTGGGGCTGTGGAGTGGAACTTAGTGGGTGATGCGAGTGGTGATGATACCATAGGCATGAACGACACTAGCCAAGGATTTGATTGGGATTTGAATACCAACGTTGACCGGAGTGGCTTCACATTCAACTTTTTGAACGATATCGCTGGAGATAGCTCGAGTCAGTATGCGCTGCGACTGCGAAATCAAAACGATGCTAGTGCCAATGGTATCACCGAAGGATTGTTGATCGTTGATAACAGTGACACCAATGAACTCCTTTCCAATGCCGTAATAATTGACTCCCAGGCAGCCGGTGGCATCACAGATGGTCTGGAGATCACCAACACGGGCGGTTCCATTACCAACGCCATTAACATCGTCGATACGGCAGGAGGGACCATCACCACCGGTATCAACTTTACTGGCACTCTCACCACAGGTTTGACATTTGATAACGGTGATTTCACCACTGAAATTGCTCTCGAAAATGGCGAAACTATCACCAATCAAGCTGACGGCATTATCATTTTGACAGCCACTACCACGGATCTGAGCGGAGCCCTCCAGGTAGGTTCGAGTAACGTCAATGTGACGTTGGCGACTGGATTTATTGATGGCGATGCCCTGACTTTGACCAGCTCTGGCACCACTGGTGCCACATCAAGTCGATCTGGCCTTGAGATTATTTCAGATGGTCTGACCCTGCTGGCCGGCTGTACCGACGGACAACTCTTGGAGTGGACAGATAGTAGCGGCTGGGGCTGTGCAAATGACGATACCGGTGGGGGTGGTGGATCGCTCCAAGGAGCTTATGACGGTGATGCTAATGGTAGCGATGCTATCATCTTGATGACAGCTACTGATGGCTCGATCATTTTCCAAACCATCGCCGGCACTCAATTTCAGATAGCCGCCAGCGCCGCTCCAACAGTAGATATGGTAAATATCACCAATGCTGGCCAGGGCACAACCACTGACAATGTCGATGGTCTGCAGATTGATTTCACCCAAGCCGACGATGCCGATGCTACTGATGATAATGATGCCATCCGAATTTCTTTGACCTCTTCTTCTGGAGACGCAGGCGATACGCTCGATGCGATCGAAATTAACAACGTCACCCCAGGCTCAGCCACTGAACGAGGTTTGGTGATCGGGACCGGCTATGATCGTGACATCCAATTTGTGGATACTACCCCCACCATCTATCTGGCTGATGCCTCTACCTTGAGCTTTGATGATGGCGGGACATCTGTCACCGGCACTGATTTGCCACTCGGCCGCCTGAAGGAATATTTCTCAGGTGCCAACTACGGGGTGTTTGAGGCAGGTGGCTTTATAAACCTAGATGGTAGTTTTTACATGGAAAACTTTAATGCCGCCCGGGTGGCCGTCACCGCCGACCAGACAGGTACTAGTCGCTTGATTGGGGACAGCATGGCTTGGGCAGTGGATGAACGCGGCACTGGTGGTACGGTCACCAATGCTACCTTTGGCTGTACCGTCACTCAGGGTGATACCAACACCAACAATAACCTCAATGGCCAACTGCAGATTGCTCTGGAAACCCACTCCAACACCAATGGCACAAACCTCACTCCTCCTTGGTGTTTCGTTTCCTTGTCGAATGGAAATGGAAACTCGGTAGTCCCCATCCTCCGGGCTGCCAATAAGTTCATCATGTACTACAAGGTCAGAATGTCCTCGGCTTACACCAACTCGGTGACTGGCAATACGTTATGGTTTGGAGCTGATAATCAAACCAACGGTGGCTGGGTAGGTAAACCAACCTTCACTGGCACCTCTACCGGAGGTATCTTTATTACCAACGTCGACGGCACCCAAACGCAAACCGGTACCAATGGCACGGCTGGCACCCAGTGGATTGGTTGGGCTCGGTACAACGGAGCCAATAGTACGGTGGCTTGTAGCGGAGCTAATCCTACCAGTCAAACCAGCAACTTCGCTCTCTTCCGGATCGAAGTCCGCGCCACTAACGACGCGCATTTCTTCATAGATAGTGATGTGTCCAATGGGGTCTCAATGACAGAGTGTGGCAGTGGTGTGACTAACAATATTCCCACCAATCATCTTCGCCCATCGATGAATATTGCTCGCTCATTTAACAACAATTCCGTAGCTGTCTGGACAGCTTTTGTGGATCTGTTTGCTTTTGTCCAAGATGATCCTCGCGAGGACCCCAATGCCCCAGTTCAAGTCACTCAAGAACCACCACCAGCTCAGGTTTTTAACCCTATCCAAGGCGCAGACCTAGCCGAACAATACATTTTTGATGAGCAAGATGACGTCACGGCGGGTGACATTGTGACCTTGGGCCAAGTATTGGGTGAAGCTGATAAAGCCCAGCGGCCGTATGATCGCAAGTTGTTGGGTGTCATTGCTGAATCTCCAGGTCTGATCCTGGGTGAGAGTACCTTTAATTCTTTGCCCGTAGCCATTGCCGGCCGCGTGCCAGTCAAGGTGACCGCTCAAAATGGACCCATTAAGATCGGTGATCCTATCACCTCGTCAGACTTGGCTGGCGTAGGTATGAAAGCTACCGACTCTGGCAAAATCATTGGTACCGCTATGGAAACTTATGATCAAAACGAGATCGGTAAAATTTTGGTCAGTGTCAACTCAGGGTATTATCTGAGTGATGGAGCGGAAGTTTCTTTGATCGAAGCTCAAGACGAACTCATCCTAGCCTCGGCCACCGATAGTGCTACCACTGAGTGGCTGGCCTCAGCTTCTTCGTCAGCCAAAACTTCAAACTTTGCGCGCTTCATCACCTTCAAAGCTGGCACCCGGGTCGAACAGCTCTTTGATAGCGCGGGCCAGGCAATTTTCCGCGGCACCGTCCAGTTTTTGGATCTGGTCAAGTTCAACGCCGCTGTGGAGTTTGCCCAGACAGCTCTGTTCCAAAAAAAGGTCCAGTTTGCCGACCATGTCGAGTTTAACTCCGATACTGCGGGCTATGCGGTGATTAAAAAAGGTCAGAAATTTGTCG
>CAYQZC010000098.1:0-4070 GCA_964421945.1 uncultured Pseudomonadales bacterium | reverse complement strand
CGCCAATGTTAAAACCATCAAACTATATCAAATATGGCCTCAGTATCGTGTTAGCTGGCTACTTGCTGGTGGCACGCCCTACCAATACTCGAGCTGTCTCAACTCCAGCTTTCCCCGCTTGTCCCAATCCAGCTGGTGAAATGATTGCTTCTTATAATGATGGTATCCATGGTATCGTCGGAGACGCTGGCGTTTACACTGGCAGCGATACGGTCACCAAAATAAATGCTGACCAAGTCATCCAATGTTTTTGTCCCAAATCTGGTAATGAAGGTATCCAAACCTTGTGGTGGAAATATTCGGATTTATCAGAATCAGATCTCGACATCCTTTTGAAACAAGGCTGGATCTGGATTCCTAATGGTGCCTTGTGGGGCCTCGATCCAGAAGCTTACATCGCAAAAAATAGCAACTTCTCTTGTGGTGGCACCGGCGGTGGCTCAAATGGTGGATCAAGTTCTAGTTCTTCAAGTAGCTCATCTTCAGGCGGCATCGGTGGCGCAGTGCTCGGGATCACTACCTTAGCAAACACCGGCAATCAAAACTTATGGTTGCTGTTTGTATGTTTGACAATGGGTTTCAGCTACAGTGCGAATCTGCTGACTCGCGAGTTAAACTAATTTTCATTCAAATACATTGATAAATGTAACCAATAAGGGTGGCAATAGTTTTTGGCCACAAAATATGGGTGGCGTTTCCGAGGAAACATTCCACCCATATTCAGTATCAAATTTTGATACTACTAGCCTAATGCCTAGTAGCGGTCGTTACCACGACGATCGTTTCCACGATCATTGCGGTGTGGACGGAAACCACCACGGTCTCCACCACGGTTCTCACGAGGAGCGAAAGGACGAGCAACTTTAACCATAAGGTTACGTTCTCCCACCTGCATGCCATTGGTTGCTTCTAAAGCAGCGTTGGCTTCCTCAGCGGAACTAAATTCGACGAATCCAAAACCTTTGGATCGACCACTCATTTTGTCGACGATCAGTTTAACACTGACCAGTTGACCGTATTGAGCATACATTTGACCAAGTTCTTCTTCGGTCACACTGTAAGGTAAAGACCCTACATATAATTTATTAGGATTATCTTGAGTTGCATCTGTCATGGCGACTCATTCTCCTTGCTGTGGCTTAAAGTAATCGTACAGCCACATCTACATACGGATCCTCGAGTCGCTATCACTTCAGGAAAGGAGGGTCAGCTAAGTGCCAGCCCATTTTCAGCAGCCTTGCTGCACTGTCGGAACATACGCATTATAGCATGAATCAGCGCCAATTGCGACTAATCATGCTATTTTGATCCATTTAGATCAACAAGGAGTATAAAAAAAGGTAAAAAAAAATGCCGCAGATCGAAGATCTGCGGCAAAGTAGGCCACTAGCCATGTCGGATAGCCGACATCTCATTCCATTGGCCGACCGCATACTGAGCAATTTGCTCATCGACGATGAGCGCTCGAATATACGAATCTACATCATGGTGCATGATGACCAAGATCGACGGCGGCAAACCATTGCAATACTCACTGATCGCCAGCACCACCATCATGATGATCCCGATAGCCACTTTTTCGTGGCCGGCGTCTTTGAGCAACAATGGGTAAAGTCGCTCCTGCAAGTGAGAGTTGTCGCTGACTGCCAACAGCCTCTCCAACATAGTATCCCGATCAGGCAGGTTAAAAATTTTATCCCCCAGATCTTCAGGCTCAGGCGCTAGTTCCGAAGCAGGAGCTGGCTCTGGCTCTGGTTCAGGATCCGGTTTAGGCTCTGAAGCAGCTTCCGACACCAAAAAATCTGGCGGCAACTCAGGGCCATACATGGGTCCATCCACCACTTCGGTTTGGATTGGGACTTCGGGAAGCTCGGTCACAGCGACAGTTTCTTTAGGCTCTGGTGCTATGACCGGTACCTCTTCGGGGACAGAAACAATTTCGTCTTTATGTGTTTTCATGATACCTCCTCAGTATCACTACCAAATTTTTCGGGAAACGAAATGTCAAAGAACTGTAACAGTCCCAGATTATATCAGGTGAAAAAAAACAAAAAAAACCACCTACATTTTACTGTAGGCGGCAAACTGCAATTAGTTCGTCTAATCACCGGCATCCTTGAGCCAGCCATGACGTGTCTTGGTATTGAAGAAGCCCTCGGTCCGAAAATGCCGGCCACCTACAGATATAAAAACCTGGATCAGCCAGCAGTTGCCCGAACCGTCTTCTCGACTCATACCATCAACACACCCTTTGACCACATGCCTCTTCTCGTCTAATGTATCAATCACGCTAAATTGGACCTCAGATCGGTTATAACTCGAACTGGTCCCGATCGTGAGTGAGAACATCATGTGGAGCAAACTTGGACCATCAATGATCTGAAAACGTGGTTCCATCCAGAACCTCCTTAGTGTGAACGAGCGAACAAAATCTACACATCCGTGTAGAGCCAGATTATATCATCACAAACTGTGCATCAATAAACTGCATCGCAGCTTCAACTGTGAGGTTTTCAGTATCCAAAGGGATGGCACTGGTATAAGGATTTTTCTGAATATTTTGAAAAATATGGGCCATTTCTTCGTCAGTCAGTGGCTCACGACAACCCTCTTTGACTCCAACACGGACTTTGTCGCGTTTTTGCAACGTCTCTAAACTGGCCTCAAGTGCAAAAACTTTGCAGGGCACCTGTTGTTTTTGGGCTACTTGCACCGCTTGGTCAATAAACAACACATTTTGAAATACTCCCTCCATCACCACTGAATACCCGTTTTTGAGCAGATAATCGAGAGCTGCGTTGGCAGTGCCATGCACCACTGGCCTGGCTCCTTTTTCGAAATGATCAAACAACTCTTTAAAGTTATCCACCTTGATCCAAGCCATTTTGTCATGGAAACTACGATATTTTTTAGCTATGGTGGACTTCCCACTGGCCATACAACCACGAAGAATTATGAGTCTTTGCATGATTCAGTATACACATTTTGCGTGGCCACTCATAATGTGGGTTGACTTATCAAGTCAATCAAATCATCATGATTGATGGCTAACAGCAAAAAAAAACCGTACACCAAAAAAAACACCACCTTCTCACCAGTTTTAAAAATCGGTTTGTTGGTACTCTCTTTGTTGCTGGGAGCCTCCGCCCTATTCTTAGCTACGCTATCAATTAAACGCCCCACTGCCTTGGACGGCAAAGCCTCTGTCGCAAACCAAACTAGCCCCGTAGTACCTGGTGATGTGCTCGATTTATCCGGCTGGTATTTGACCCTCCCAGACCCTGTTCAAAATCCTCCGAAAAAAACTGAGCCTTACACCGTGGTAATGGGCGGCCAAACAAGTAAACAAATGACAGATGACTTGAGAACTTTCTCTAATCAATGGTTTCACTTGAATGAAACCAAAGATGGTGTGGTTTTTCGAGCTCCTACAAATGGGGCCACTACTACCAACTCATTTAATCCCCGCTCTGAACTACGTGAAATGATGAACGGCGGTAAAACTAAAGCTGCTTGGTCGTCTTCATCTTCATCAAAAGACAACATTGTTCACTCGATGTACATCGAACAAATGGTGACACACTTGCCCGTTAAAAAGCCCCAAGTAGTAGTAGGTCAAATACATGACAGTAGTGATGACGTCACAGTCTTTCGCCTGAAAGGAAATCAGTTGTGTATCACCGATGGAGATAATACTTGTGCTTACACCGCTGGGACAGTTGAGTTAAACCAACGATTTTCGGTCAAAATGGAAATGGTCAATGGTGTAATCAGTTATTATTTTAATGGCGTCAAAGTTCCTTACACCAAGGCCAAAAATATTTCAGGCGCTTACTTCAAGGCTGGCATGTACACTCAATCTACTTGTGATCCTAATGCTGGTTCACAATATGCAGGCGACAGTTGCGATGCGTATGGTGAGAATGTCATCTATGTTTTGGAAGTCTGTCACGGCACTACTTGTGTGGGCAACCGTACTGCTCAGCCAACTCCAGTTAGCAGTACCATGCCAAGCTCGAGTCCGAGTTCGACACACATTCCCTCACCGAGTATCTTACCTGTCCCAAGTG
>CAYQZC010000097.1:3621-4076 GCA_964421945.1 uncultured Pseudomonadales bacterium | reverse complement strand
GATCACCAAATTGCGGACCCATAAAATGGACATTCTTATGTGCTTTCAAAGTCTTTTTGAGGTGGCTGAGGTAGCCATCATCTGAACCGGCGATTACAAAGTGGACATTGCTACTAGAACGTAGTATTACCTCTTCAAGCAGATCCATACCTTTGAGAATATGGATTCGACCAAGAAACGTCACGATGGTACCTTGAAGCGGCAGTTTTAACATTTTGCGAGCCTGTTTTTGTGTCAGATTAGTTTCAAATTCTTGATGTGAAACCCCATGTCCGATCCTTACTATTTTGGAGGATTCGACTCCGTAGTTTTTGAGCGTAGTAAGTTCAGAGGAAGAAGTAGCTATCACAAAATGTGCGTGTCGGATAAAGAATATTCCTAACATCTGTAGGTACAGATTTTTCAATTGACTTTTTTGTTTGATTGATTTTGTCTCTAAAGTGCCATGAACACTT
>CAYQZC010000097.1:800-3611 GCA_964421945.1 uncultured Pseudomonadales bacterium | reverse complement strand
CTGATAAAGTATGGCTTCTTGAGTAACAAGGCCCAGACAAAAATTCCAATATGTGCGATGGTAAAAAAGTCATGCACATGGATAACATCACTCTGCATGACGAGCCATGGTATTTTAAGTAAGGTACTAGGGCGAAAGAAAAATCGACCCTTGTGAGCGAGTTTAGGATTGAGGTTTTTCTCATATAGTATCTTGCAAAGAGGATGGTATTGAGCATGTTGGTGTTTTTTAGGCATTCTCATTGTAGATGTGTAAGCATCTGTTGTGAGAACCGTGACCTGATGCCCAAGATTGGCAAACTGAAGAGAAGTGTCATACACTAGTTTTGCTGGGCCACCAAATGACCAGGCAGGATAAAAATAGGGAACAACTTGCAAAATTTTCATGTTAACTTGAGTGATTCTATAACTTGTTGTGGCGATTTCCAGTGGGCGAAAAATTGTTTTTCAGTTTTTTCCGATGATAAGCAAGCATATTTGGTACGAATCCGCGAACCTTCCCCTAAAAATGTTTCCAGATTTACTGCATGAACTAATTCTTCGGGTAGTTTATGATGCTTAATCACTAGCTTTCCAAAATCGTATGGCGTAACAATTTGAGGACTGGTGACATGAAAAACACCAGAAGGTTGATTGTCGATGACAAAGTCGATAGCTTGGATTAAATCAGGGATGTAGGTTGGTGTCAAAAAGTGATCTTTCACCAGTGATATTTTTTTTCTTTTGATAAGATCAGAAAAAACTCTTCCAAATATTGTTTCTGGGAGAACTACATCATAGGCCGTGACAGCTCGGATAATAGTGGATGATGGATGTACTGATCTCACGATTTCTTCGGCTGCGGCTTTGCTTGAGCCGTACCAACTGATAGGATCGACGTCGTCATTTTCTAGGTACAGATCTTTTTTTCCCGATAAAACAGCTTCAGTAGAAAGAAAAAGCAAATGTATCCCAAGCTGATGGCAGGTTTCAGCTAAAGTCCGAGTAGCTTCTACATTAAGTTGCCAGACACTTCCATTTTTATCTCCATTTTGGGTTTGGCAGTGTGTTAAATGGGTGGCGGCTGCTAGGTGGATGAGTATTTTGGGTTGCCAGGCTTTAAGTACGTCTGTCAGTTGTTCTCGAGCCATCAAATCGATTTGAAAAGTTTGAACAGGATTGGTTAAGTATGGTTTAGTATGAAAAAGTTCTCCTATGCTCGGTGAGTACTTAGAATACAGAGCAAGTTGTCGTCCTATTACCCCGGAAAGTCCAGTTACTGCAACATCAATCATGCCAATATTCCCAGATTCTTGCCAGGACTATGGCACCAAAATAGATAATCAGTGGTGTCACAAAAATCATCATCCGTGTTGCTGATCCACCAATGTTGATCCAGTCCTCATAGCTGGCACTAAATTTTAGAATACCCAAAAAAGCGACAGAACCGCTGGTAACAATTGTAACCAAAGGTGCCCAGTCTGCTAATGATTTAAAGTGTTTCCGATGCATGAAAAACAAACTTGTAACAATAGCTAAAAATCCAAAATAGTACCTTTCAGGCCAAACAACGAAGTTGAAAAAATAGGAAAAGACTTGAGCTACTCTTTGAGGATCAAGTAACAGCCAAGGTGAGAAAGTGTAACTGCTGACTCCTTCTGTCACAATCTGGAATTGTTTTAAATAATAGGTTTGAATACTAACCCAGGTGTAACGAATTGCAATAATCGGTAAAATGAGTGGTGCAAGTTGGTGCCATTTTTTCAAGAGTAGGACACTGAGTGCCGAAACAATTAAAAAGAGTAACCAGAAGGGGTCAGAGCTTCTAGCCCAGGTGCTCAATCCAATCAGTAAACTTGAAAGTAACAGCACTGTAGCTGATGGTTTTTTCAACCAAGCGAAGTAGTAAAGTAAGCCACAGAATAAGTACACGGTGTAGGCTAAATTGGTGTAGGTCATCATCGAGTTATTGAAAAGTTGGCCGCTGATCATAAAAGCGGGAGTCCAATACAGTGCTAAGGTTTTCCCTATCATATCTCTCAAGCGATAATAAAAGATAATGATTAAACAGGTATACCAAAGCCAGTGAACGATGCCCGGAAATTCAAATCCTTGTAAATATATCCAGAGATGAGCAATACTAGTCATCAATGGGTATCCAAAAAATGTTGTTCTATCAACTGCGGATGCGATGTACCCAGTTTTATATGCGACTTGGGCCCGGTAATCATAGAGAACCAATGAATCCCAATCTTTGACAGGGGTATTTAAGGCGGCCCAAAGTGAAATTGCCAGTACACTGAGAATCACAGCTACTACGTAGCGATTAAAATGAGTGGGTAAATTGAGACGGTTTTTGCGAACAAAAAATGTTTTCATCTGGAGGAAATGATTGGCGAGAGGATTAAATGACCACACCAAAAATGTGGAGATACCAAGCTGCCCCCAGACAGTCAGTGACTGAAGGGGAACTTTTCCAAACCAGTTGGTCAGAAAGAGGATCAAGCTGAATACACCCATGCCTAATAAATAACTGGCAGCCATTTTCTCTAGTTTTGACATGGCAATCCGTAAGTTGGATAGTAATCCCCATCCAAAAATGATGATGCCGATGATGCTAGTGATGAGCCAAAGATAGGTCATGTTTTTTTGACTTTCAAGATACCCCATTGTTGTCCATATTGTGGATCAAGTGGATTAAATAAAACTTGATCATGGACAAGTACCTCATGGGTTTCACGGTTAAAAATCCAAACCTTTTCAGCTGGTATAGAGACTGGTGGCCAACCATACTCACTGCCTTCTGGTCGTCCCCAATCATAAAATGAGATCA
>CAYQZC010000097.1:0-790 GCA_964421945.1 uncultured Pseudomonadales bacterium | reverse complement strand
GGCCTCGGGAGGTAAAGGTTGTTCAAGAGAACTGTTTATAAGTCGTCGGGGATAGAGAAAGTACTTGATGTAACCTGCATTGCCACTCATGAGCCAAGGACTCATCTGAGGAGGGGTAGCGATGATGGCTGATTCTGGTGTGTGTTCAACTATAAACTCCATAAAGTAGTATTCTCCCAAGAATTGTGCTTTCCTTTCCTCAAGTGTTGCAAAAGGTTTTTGGAGTAAGATGCCATAGTTTAAGAGGGCAGATCGATATGATTGAAGTGCTCCATCAACTACTGCTAAACCTAAGAGAAAACAAGCTGTGATAACAAGTCGATTGGTGGTCGGTGATTTGCTAAAACTAGTCGCAGCAAAAATAAAACGATAAGCATCGATCAGTACCATGCTCAAAATAAAAAAGAAGAGACTACTCAATGAAACAACGTGGAGGTGGTAAGTATTGAAGACATAGTTTGGATAGTGTAGTTTTTCTAGAACCGAAAAAATAGAGTAGACTGAGAGAATGATGACCGCATTATAGCGATTGAAATAAAAAAGATATTTTAAAACCCGACTTTGATAGAGATAAGGTAAGATAATTACCCCCGAAGAAACCACTGCTAGCCCTACTACATTTACAGGTAAGTGATACCACTTCTCAAACACGCCTGGATATATCAAGGCTTCTGCCAACTGCATTGTGAGAGCCCCAAAATATGCCAGTGTATACCCGATCGCCACCCAGACTCTGATGGTTTGAAGATGGTACTTCGACCATTTTTTGATACTATTTATATACATATGT
>CAYQZC010000096.1:0-4086 GCA_964421945.1 uncultured Pseudomonadales bacterium | reverse complement strand
GTACCGTATAGTTTAGACACCAGCAGTACTACCTAGTATCCTAGTAGAAATCGCGTATGTCACATCGTCCCCATGAGCCTCGAGTTGTTACCGATGTCAAAAAACTAAAACCACTTCTCAATGAACTGCGATCACAAGGACAAAGTGTGGTTTTGACCCAGGGTGTTTTTGATTTGGTACATATCGGTCACGCCAGGTATTGCCATGCCGCCAAGCAATATGGAGATATATTAGTGGTAGGGGTGGACAGTGACGAGAAAGTTAGAGAACGAAAAGGACCTGATCGACCAGTGGTCCCAGAAGCTGAGCGCTTAGAGATGGTTTCTCATTTAGCATCCGTTGATGTGGTAGTTTTGAAGTCAGCTACTGATCCAAAATGGCAGCTGATCAAACTTGTCAAACCTGATGTGCTGGTGGCTACCCAAGAGACATACACACCTGAACAAATTAAAAAACTTCATCGCTATTGTGGGAGAGTGGTGGTCCTTGAACCGATGGCTACCACGAGTACTAGTGCTAAATTGCGGTTGCTTCAAATCGGAGCCGCCCAAAAGATATCAGAAACCTTAAGTCAAAAACTGATTGCGACTATCGAATCTGTTCTTGCAGAGCTGAAAGGGGACAAAAGTGGCGAAAACTAAGGTTTTGATTGCATATATTCCAGTGGTACATCAAGGTTATTTTAAGTGGATGTCGTCACATCCCGATGCCAGCCAACTTTGGCTGCTCGATAAAACAACAATCAGCGATTATCGACCACTGGTCAAAGATTTACGAGCCCTCGAAGCCTCTCAGATCAAAAACATGATCGCTGCGTTAGATATTTTCGCCGATATAAAAGTTTTGGATGCTCAAGAACTACAAAAAGTGTCGCAATCACCAGCGTCTCAAGATTTACAACTGATAGCTCCAGACGAAGATATTTCTCACCAGATATTGGATCCGATCTTTGGCGACAAAGTCAAATATGAATCAGTTTTCTTGCGTTGGGATGCTTTAGCGGTCAAACGCAACAACCTCGTGCAACCTGATGTGAAACTTTCAAAGGATCTTTTCGATCAAAAAATGATGGCGGCCGCCAAAGAAATAAGTGAAAAAAGTTCTGATTGGTGGCGACAAGTCGGTGCTGTTTTGATCCCGGTTGGAAATCCGCCGATCACAGTTCGCAATCTCCATGTGCCACATGATCAGCAACAGTATATCGATGGTGATCCCCGCACCATGTATCAAAGTGGCGAACATATTGAACAAACGAGTTCGATACATGCTGAGGCTGAGGCGATTGCCCAGGCAGCTAAACAAGGACAGGCTTTGGCCGGTGCCAGTATGTATGTGACTACTTTTCCTTGTCCGGTTTGTGCTAAGTTAATTGCTCGATCGGGGATCGCGAAGTTATATTTTGAGACGGGATATAGTTTGCTCGATGGTGCCGAAGTTTTAGCAGCAGCCAAAGTCGAAATTATCCAAGTTGCGGCCTAGTGCCGATCTTGATTCTTACCGGTTCAAAGTCAGGGGCTTGGACATCAGGAATGACGATTTGGGCGTGAAGGTGCGCCACAGTACCAGCAGAGTATTGAGTGCTACCAAATCTGATAGCAAGGCCACCGCCTTCGAAGTGATAAAGATCATCAAGTTTTTTGACAAGTTCGATCAATTCAGTGCCGGCTTCCGCTGGCAAATCTCGCAGATGTTCGACGTGCACTTTGGCGATCAGCAAAAAATGAAATGAAGTGTGTTCGTAAGGCCACTGATTGCGTGTCACGAGCCAGTGGTGACTTTCCATAAGAATTGGTTCACGGTGATATTTTTCTAAGTTACTTTGGCAGAAGGGACATTCGTTTGCCTCGACGATTTTTTCCATCACTTGACGCTGTTCATCAACTCGAGCATTACTTACATCAACAAACATTTTTTTCACGCGGATAGACTTTCTGAAACTAAATCGCGACTGGGATCGCTTTAATACCTGGGTGTGGATGATAATCATGGACTTCAAAATCAGAGTATCGGAAACTGAAAATATCTTTTTTGGTGGGATCGTTGATGGTAACTGTAGGCAAGGGTCGAGGTTCGCGGCTGAGCATGGTTTTGACGGCATCCACTTGATCGACGTACATGTGGGCGTCTGAAAAACTGTGGATGTATTCACCTGGTTCGAGTCCAGTGACTTGAGCGATCATCAAAGTCAAAGCTGCATACTGCACCATATTGGCCGGTACTCCCACGGGGACATCGGCTGATCTTTGGAACATGTGAAGGTTAAGTTTACCGTTGAGGACTCGTAAGTGGATCCAGCCATGACAGGGGGCAACTACCACTTTTTGTTGTTTGCCGGTCCCACGGATAGTGTATTGAGGAATCCAAGGTGTGATGAAGTGAGTGCGCAAGTGTGGGAATTCGATAATTTGTTCGATGATATTTTTGACTTGGTTGTAAGTGGTGCCTTCGGCAGTGGGGAAGTCATGGAAAGCAGCACCATAAGAACCTGGGCCGAGATCACCAGTCTCTAGGCCACGTTTTTTGCATTTGGCCTCAGTGCCCCATGGTGCCCACCAATGACAGCCAAAATTTTCAAGTTCCGCCAGAGTGCGAGCCCCATTGATGAAGCCGCAGATTTCACCGATAGCTTGATGCCAGATCGTGACTGGCAGTCGCTCTGAGGTCGCTGGGTTCATGTTGCGTTCCGTGATCATGGGAAAAGCTTCAGTCACCTTAAAATGCAGGGGTGGAGGTGCCATCAAGGTGATGGCATCAGTTTCTTGTTGGGTGGTGGTGCGCACCCCATTATCTAAAATGAGTTGCAAAAGAGTTCGGTATTGGGTATCGACCATACTCATGCTACTCTAACAACCAACTGTCTGGATCGCAAGCCCTGTCCAGCTAGAAAGCCCAATGCCAAAAGTGCTGATCAAACGATTTGACCCCAGTTTGCCCATGCCTGAGTATCAATCTGCCAAAGCCGCAGCCTTCGATTTAGTGGCTCGAGAAACAGTCGAAATTTTGCCAGGTGAAGTCAAATTGGTGCCCTTAAATGTAGCCATCCAAGTCCCTCCCAATCATTGGGTGTTATTGGCGGCTCGCAGTTCATTGTTCAAAAAAGGTGTCACCATGATCAATGGTATCGGGGTAGGCGATGAGGATTTTGCCGGAGATGAAGATGAGTATCGTGCCGCTTTGCAAAATTTCACCTCGGCTCCGGTGATTATTTCTAAAGGTGACCGGATCGTCCAAGCCATAATTTTGCCCAGAGAACAAATGGAATTGGTATCTGTTACCAAACTCGGTCAAACCAATCGAGGTGGATTTGGGAGTACGGGTTGAGAAGGAGCAAAAATGAATTGTTTTATGATTGCCGCGGTGTCTGTTGATGGCTTTATAGCTCAAAATGCTGAGCAAAAATCGACGGCCTGGACCAGTAAAGAAGACTCAAAATGGTTTTGGAAACGGACTAAACAAGCCGGAGTGGTAGTCATGGGATCGACTACTTTCGCGACCACCAAGCAAGGTTTGCCAGGCCGCCTCAATATCGTTTACAGTTCCAAAACTCCACCCACGCCACTGCCAGAAAATGTGCGCTTTACCCAGCTTGAGCCAGCTGAGCTTTTGAGCTCGTTGGAAGCAGAGGGGTATCAAGAAGTGGCTATCTGTGGCGGCAGCTCGCTCTATTCCCAATTTTTAGCATCAGGAGTGGTGCAAAAAATATACCTGACTGTCGAACCTGTGGTTTTAGGCTCGGGGATCAAGCTTTTTGGGGCCGAGGTCCAAGCTAAACTGAAGCTAGTTTCCACACAGCTACTCAACGACAGCACGATTGTGCTCGAGTACGATGTTATTTCCGCCAATCGCCAGTAGTGAAGCGGTTTTTACCTTTGACGTGCCAATCATTTGGATTTGATTCTTGGATAGCATAAAAGAATTCGCGAGCGCTTTCGGTGTAGAGTTTGGTTTGGGCGACGTATTGGCGGCCTTCAAAAGTATCCTCACCTAGTCGGACACCTTTGTATTCTTGCTCTTTGAGCTCGAGGTCGACATCGAGGGTATCAGCGTCTTTGACAATTTTGGCTTCGATCGAGTCGCGTTCTTCAT
>CAYQZC010000095.1:0-4147 GCA_964421945.1 uncultured Pseudomonadales bacterium | reverse complement strand
ACCATGGCCGTGGCCATGATTAGCTGGTTGTGAAGGACCGTGGTGACTCATTTGCAATTTCTCCTTGCTGCTAAGTCACAAACTAAACTATCCCATAGTATATCATTTTGGGGGCTAAAAAACTAGTTGGGCACAGAATATTTACTTGCCGAAACGTCTCTGGCGCTCAGCATAATCTGCCAAGGCCTTATCAAGCTCTGCCGCGTCAAAATCCGGCATCAAAACGTCGGTAAAGTAAAGTTCCGCATACACACTTTGCCAAGGTAAAAAGCCTGATAGTCGTTTCTCGCCACCTGGTCTGATGATCAGGTCTGGATCAGGTGTGTCAGCAGTATCTAGATACTTTGAAAAAATTTCTGGTGTAGCCACACTTTTCTCATGAGAACGAAACTCATTAATCGCTCTTATCAATTCATCTCTTCCCCCATAGTTGAGAGCAAAAATGACAGTGATCTTAGTATTTTTAGCAGAAATATCCAGCCACTTGGCTACATTCTCTTGGATATCACTCGGGAAAGCTGCCAGATCTCCGATCACTCTCAGCCGCACTCCTTTGGCATGGAGTTGTTCGGCACTCCGCGAGAAACTTTTTCTAAAAATCTGCATCAGTCCTGCTACTTCTTGACTGTCTCTTCCCCAGTTTTCAGTACTAAAGGCCCAAAGTGTCAAAAAGCTGACTCCTCTCACCACACACTGGTCCACCAATTGTTCGATCACTTTGTCAGCCACATATTCATGCCCCTGCAAAACCTCCATGGCATGTTGTTTGGCCCAACGACGATTGCCGTCCATGATGATAGCGATGTGTTGAGGTACAGTTGATTTGGTTTGGGTTTTGATGCTCATTTTCTTCCTTTATGCCGTTCCTACCACCGTACCTACAAATGGTTGTTCACGCAAGCAATGATACAGATTATCTTTCACTAAACCAGAGATAATACAGCTCTCAATGTTAGAATTTTGGGCCACATCTAGTGACTCTTGGATTTTGTGCCACATCCCGCCGGTCACATCAAATCCTTTAGTCGGAGTAATCAATTTTTTCACTATCTCAGCATTTTTAGTTGTGATCTTAGGCACGGTCTGGCCCTGAGCATCGAGCACACCGGCCACCTCGGTCACATGAATTATCTTAGTTACTTGGTACTGCTGTTGCTGTAAATACTGCAATAAATATGCCAAAACTTTTTCGGCCGACCAGATAGTGCAGCCTTTCTCGGTATCGACCAAGACATCACCACAGGTCACTGGCACTAGTCCTTTCTCGAGGTACTGGGTTAAAACTTGATTTTGAAGGGTTTCGGTAGCTTTGGTATCACGGGTCACCACGGTATTTGACAGCAAAAAACTAGCCGCTGGGACTCGTTGTTTCAAAAATTCCTGGACCACGATCCGGTTAAGTTGAGCAGCACAGTCTTGAGTCACTGCCATACCATACACACTATTCTCATCGACAAATCCTTCGATAGTTCGGTACTGCATTGCCGGTTCATGAGCAAAACTACCCTGTCCGTGGGCCACCACTATTTGCACTTCAGATTCTTGCTGGGCTTGGTGGATTTCTCGCACTAGCCGATTCAAAACTTCACCCCGCAAACGCATCGAGGTGTCTTTGTGGGTGATCACCGATCCACCAAGTTTGATCAGGATAATGGGCTTTTTCATTTTTGATCACTTTCCACTTCAAAGTTTTCACCAAATAAAAATTGTCGGTCACGTTGGGTCAAGCGAGTCAGTTTAACATCACCGCCATTGGTAAAACAGCCATTGTTGACTGGCAAATCCATTGACGCGGCCTTGTCGTAAATGAGCCCGTGGAGAGCGTGATTTTTGGGAATGAGGCGCTGCTTGATGCTGTCTTGACTCTCGCCCGCCACCAACTCAAGATGCCAGAGCCAGGCAGCAGTCAGGGTTTGGGGACGAGTAAACTGAGTTTTTTCGATCAAACGTGGCCGATACTGTAGCAAACGAAACACTTGTACTAAGTCGAGTAATGACCACCAGGCTACGGTTTCCTGGGCCATTTTTTGCTCGAGAGTTTTTTGGACTTCTCTGGGCAAAAAGTCATACCACACTACCGCTGAAGTGACTGCAAATTCATTTACTTTTTGAGAGCTAAGTTGACCGGCAATAAATGGAAAAGCTTGTCTCAACAGCGGAATTCTATCTAAACTGATCGGCAGCTCTAGCTCTTCACTCAATTCACGCGTCAGCGTCTGAGACAAATTTTCCGATTGACCATTATTTGCGTAAGCGCGACCTCCGCCGGGCAATGAATACACCGGATGTGATTTTTGCATCCAGTGAGAAAATCCAGTAGAAATCTCTATTTTGGCATGATCTTTCACCAAAAGCACCTGTTCCTGACCTTGAGATTTTCGCATGATCATTCCTAGCGCTCCCATTTGTCGTAGTTCAGGTTTTGATGACATAGTCTAGGTTTCAAAAAAAGTTTTTACTTTGGAAAACACCTCATCATTGTGCAACATCAGAGCAAACCAGGGAGATATATTTGGCAACAAGGCCAAATCATCAAGTGGCACCCACTTTATCGCCGCTACTTCCTCATCGTTCGGATCCACTTTCCCTTTGTACCAACCAGCAAAGATATGGTCAATCTCATTTTCACCATAGAGCTCATTGCATTGGACCTGATACTTGAAGACTGTCAGCTCCTGCAAATCGGGAGCTATGATTCCCAGTTCGTATTCGAGGCGACGCCGAGCACAGGCAGCATACGACTCGTCAGGCCAGACGTTTCCACAACAGGTATTTGCCCACTGACCAGCTCCCACAATTTTTTGTTGACTGCGCTGTTGAACCAAAATCTCGATTTTCCCAGTTTCAGATTTTCGACCTAGAAAAACCGAGCTAGCTCGATGAAGTTGAGCAGGCCATCGATGAGCCTCCAGCTTATGAAGCGTGCCAATACATTCATCGTTGGTGTTTACCAAGGTTACTAAATCAAGCACATCACACTTTCTTTAATCCAACATTAATCCATGGCTGCTGAAACTAAAATCGAACCTACCAGTACAGTGAGGTCATCTTGAGCTTCATACTTGCTTTCATCAGCATCTGTTTCAGAAAAATCATATTTCTCAGAGGTACGCAGAGGCACTGTGGGTCGAGCTGGAAATACGATTTCCCCCGATTCGGTAAGCGAACCAGTCATCGTATGTCTGGCATCTTTGGTAGTCATATATTGACTCAAATGCATTTCAGGTCTTCCCATACATTCCTTTCTCTCGTGACACAACATCACCCCATCCAAAAACGTGGGGCTTTCTTATAGTCGCAATTCACTATGAAAATCATGCAAAGGAAAACCAATTAGTTCTTAAAAACTGTTCTGAAGCGGAACAACAGATATAACAACAATATTTGCCAATAAATACAGAAAAAAGTAATCCAGTTTGAGAGAAAAGGTAAAAAATCACATGCGAAAAACTGACTGGTATGACAAGAAAAAACCAAGCGGACAGCCGGCACTACCAACCATCGCCACATGATCGTTACTCCAGCTAAAGTAAAAGTAGGGATCAGCGTCAGCCAAACAAAAACTTGATCCGTTACCAAAGACTGCATGGTTTGATAAGGATGGACCAATAAGCCAAAACTTATTTGAGCGATCGAATATATACCAGATGCCATGACTCGCTGATATTTCATTTAGAAACTCCACTCAGGATGACGGCTGTAATCCCAGAACACACCAACACCACTTGCCATGGATATCTGCCCACCAGGCTCGTCAGCCAATCAAGTTGGCTAGGAAACACTCGATTTGTGTATAGTTTTGCTTGGCGTGAGGCTTCATTTTCTAGTTTAGATAAAAAATCAGTCTGACTCATAAAAACCACCATCGATCACGGCATACTGCTCCCGAAATGCTTGCCGAGCACGGAATAATTCTGACTCCACTGCCTTGATGCTCTTTCCCAATTCTTCGGCGATCACCCTGACTGATTTTCTATCAATATACTTTAGCAACAGCAACTCCTGAGCCTCAGTTGTCAGTCTTGAAAAGGCTAATTTCACTTTTTCAGAAACTGCATGGGCATCGGAAATATCGTCAGACACCAGCAAATCTGACAAAGGTAGGGCTAGAATGGCTTTTTTGGCGTACCGTTTGCGATGGTAGTCG
>CAYQZC010000094.1:0-4213 GCA_964421945.1 uncultured Pseudomonadales bacterium | reverse complement strand
CGTCTCAGTATTTTGAGAACCGAGGGTATAGTTTTGAGAGCCACTGATCTCTAACGTCGCCTCTGGGTGTGATATAGCCGGGACTTTAGTACTACCATCAAATCTGACAGTGATCCCACTACTTGGCACATTACTGATAGTGAAACTAGTGATTACTTGTTCAGCATTTTTGGTGTTAACAGGTTGGTTTGTACTCAGAGGTGCAAATAAAGTGACATTAAAATCGGTAGCATTGCCGCTTTGGTCCACCAACTCAGTCAACACTGGCTGTAGGCCGAGAGGATTACTGGTGGAAATCACCACACTTCCCGATTTCACTCCATCGATGGTGCCATGTAGTTCGGCGCCAGCCACTGCAAAGTCTTTGGTATTCATCAAAACATCGACTACCAATTTATTGCCATCGGTCCGACCACGCCACTTGAGAGTCATAGTCGTACTTGGTGTGGCAGCTTGTTGCCTGACATCTTGTTGTTGATTGACGTATATCAAAGACAAACTCAGGCTGACTAAAGCCACAAAAACCAGCATGCCCACCAAAACAGGCCACCATTTGGTGAGCGGATTAGTGCGGGGAACTGGAACAAAGGGAGTTTCCATAGTGTGACGCCGGTCTTATTTTGCAAACTTCAGATACTCTTCTAAGAAGATCTGATAATCCAAAATATCTACTTTGCCATCCTTATTTAGGTCAGCCTTTGATCCAGCTGCTGGGGATGGTGTGACTGGCTGGTTAAAGGTGTAGGTACAGTTTTGGTTGACATTGTCGGCAGTGGCACATGTCGTACCAATACAAGGATTACACTGGACTTGCATGAATGGTGAGACTTCGATTTCAGTTGATAAATTGCCAGCAGCGGTGGGTAGTTGGACTAAGCCCTCGGTGTTACTGCGACGATATGAGAAGAAGTGGGTACCAGCGTTGCTGGGACCATTACAGCGAAACTTGATTTTTTGGCCAACTGTAGGAGTCACTCCTCCATCCACTGTAATACTGTTACAGGTGCTGACTACCGTAGCTGGTGTCGGAGATGGTGTGGGAGATAGTGCGGGTGAGGGAGTAGGAGATGGATTGACGATCGGACTGGGACTCGGTCCGATCACGGTAAAAGTATCAGAGTTGGTACATGAGCCAGCCGTATTTCGACATGTGAAGGTGTAAACACCAGGCAAAGTGATCCGATAATTGCGGATTTCTCGGGCCCAGGTACTTACTGAAATATTTGTTGTGACACCACCATAGGTTCTGGTCGCTGTCAACTTTCCACCAGTGAGCAAAGAGCCACCATTGCGTGAGAAACAATTGACATCAATCGCAGAATTAACAACTGGAGCAAAACCAGCACCTTCGAGCCAGCTGGTTTCAGTCCCGGTATATTGGCGGAACTGGACATTCACTGGAGCTTCGCTACAGGCTGTCTGTGCCTTGGCTTGAGGTACAGGACCCAGCACACTCCATAGGGCACCGACGACCATCACAAATAAACCAAGTACCAAAGAGACAGTTTTTATGCGCATACTGTTTCATTTTGGAAGATTATCACCTGATTTGCAAGGTCCAATACGCTTTATAGTTACTATCTGAAACCAAAAAAATGGCTATAACAAAACGCTATAGCCAATCATGTGGTTCTATTGTGATACTAAGATGTCTGCGATATCTGCGTGTGCGAATATCAACTTTGATCTGTAGCCAAAGTGCAGCTTCCAGAGTGATCTCACGGCATTGATAATCAGAACCGCCGCAACTATCACCACTCCAGGGTGGTTAGTAACCACCGCTGCAATGAGGATGTGACCAATCACGAAAATATACCCGATCCAAAAGCGCTGTTTCCAGCTAGTTGGGATTACATAAGCCCCCAACACTGACACCAACGCCACGAACATCAAGAACCCATAGATGGTCTCGAGATTCATTTTCACTTACTCCAGATTCACTTAGATAAACGAACGGAGGAAGTATATCAAAATAATCACATCTGCGCAATACTATAGGCTGAAGCTATCTAGTTTGATTTCTGTCCTATAATATGTTATGATTTCGATCTCTGCTGAAAATAAACCGAAGGTGAAAAAATGGTAACATTAGCAGACACACAGGTGCCTGAAGAATTGACGTACACACTAGCCTCTGAGCTAGCGGAGCGCTGCCCTTTAAATAATGTCGTCGTTGGCCGTTTTCTCTGGTTAACTCCTAGTTGGATCCCGATTTTAGGCAACATCCATGTGTTGTTTATCGAAAGAAAAGGGACTTTGACAGTAGAAGAAACCACTGTCGGCTGGCTATTTCGACACAAAGGCTTTAAAGGCGGCAAGTTATTTGTCGCCGCAGCAATCTGGGATCGCCAGTTGTCGCCAAATCTCGAGAATCATTTCTTGAAAATTTGGTACAAACCATAGCATCTCAAATCTAAGGCAGGCACTCCACCTGCCTTTTTTGTGGCTTGATGATCGTCAGCTCATCCACCCACTGACGATGGACTTTGGCAGGCTTCAGATTATGATGCAAATCCAAACACACCAGTTCGTAAGTGATCATGTTTGCCAAATACCAGGGGTTATAGGCCAGATGGATTTCTTTGGGTAGTTTGGTGGCTGAAAGTTCAGGCAACTGTCGCTGTACTTCGCGCAAGAGATACACCAATGACCGCGCCCCATGCGCGTGAATTAACACTGTCACTAGCGGTTCCACCTCGATCAGCAAACTCAAACAATCATAGACACCAGTAGTGACCAATCCTATTTTATGGGGTGAAAAAAATTCAAAAGTATCAAGTGGATGAGGATCAGGGGCTCTCCCTAAATGGGTGACGACTTTGGCCACAGATCCAGATAGCATCACCCCTGTTTTGTAAGGCACATACCAATAGTTATCAGGGGCTTTTTTTTGACTGTCGAAAAATGCAGTCCGAGCTATCTCACGAGCGAGTCTCGGATCAAAAAAGGATTCGGTCATCTACGGCGAATTGTATAGGCTACAGTCTGATTACTCCATATTTAATCAAAGCTAAAATCAGTAAAACGGGTAACCCAATCGCAATCAGCCAAGCTTTCTTTTTTTGCTGAGCTTGGTACTTTGATCCACTTACTGATAACGTTTTGGCATACTGTCTGCCTTTATAGCCTCCAAAAAAGAAGCCGGCGGTAGCAAAAACTATGGGAAAAATCATAAATAACGCTAGCGCTACAAAAAGATTTGACCACATCCATATCAGGGCCAAAGGTGCGATCACAAATAAACCTATGGTCGCCCCGCTAAATAATCCTAGTAATGCTCCAGCAAGTAAGAAGATAAACATAAATCTGGAATCCTATCAACAATAAAGACTAACAAGTTTTAGTGTACTCCAAATGTTGTTGGGTGAGCGAGACGGGAGTCTCATGCCTCTGAGTTTTTACTTAGAGGCATTTTTATTTTGCCAAGTTACTGAACTACAATTTATCAGTAATCCAGATCAATATCATATTTTCTATAAGCAGAGAGTTTCCTTTTTGATGCGATTGATTTGGTAGGCCACATTCTTTCAAGATCAACTACTAACTCCATAGTAAGTACATTATTAACCTCTTCAACATTAACACCACCCAGTCCTCTTCTTGTCATCTCTATAAGCTCTATAACAAAATCGTTTACTCTAGTTATATGCGTTTCTGCTTGTTTAGCCTTTATTCTTGCTTTAGGGTCGATAACCTTTCCTTTTTGTAGGTTCAGTTTATTTTTTGTTTTAGTTAAACCAACATAAATTGAATTTTGCTTGTCTTCTTCGATTTTTCCAGATAGAACGTCATTGTATATTTTAGATCTTTTCTTCGAGCCGTATTTATATTTAAAGAAATCACCAACTTCTCTGGAGAACCATCCTTGTTTAGTTTTGTGAGAAAGCATAGATTGTAATAATAGAACAGATTCCTCTTCGCCAATTCCTTCATTATCGATGTTTTGAAAAATGACTTCACTCATTAAAAATGATTTGCCTATTTCTTCCTGAGACAATATAGAAAGTGCAAGACTTGATGGAAACGAACCAACTTTGAATAATGTGATTGCGTCTTTATGCAATCTCAATCCATTCAGGAATGCTACTGAAGCTAGCTTTCTTATTTTACCTAAATTTTTCATTTCATGAATAGTACTATATTATAGTATCAAAATGTCTCGAATTTATATCAATCAGCTAGCTTCAGAAGAAATGGAGGAATCTTGTTCACT
>CAYQZC010000093.1:0-4226 GCA_964421945.1 uncultured Pseudomonadales bacterium | reverse complement strand
CCCGGCTTGGATTTTTTTGAGTATTGACCCAGTACTAGTTGTGCTGATTTTTTGGGCTAGTCGAATCAATTTGATAAATTGACTTTTAAACATACTTGGCTCAAACCAATATGATTCTGGGTGCATGATGGAAGTCAAATTATCTCTCATCATCTCAAAATCAGCATGGTTGCCGTTGGCAGTGGCCGCCAAAACAATTAGTTGTTTTTGCATGTCTGTGGTTTTATGGGTAAGTGATGACAAATGTAACTGGTGAAAATCTTGAAGTACTGCCGTGATAGAACTCACATTTTCAAAAAAACTTTGGATTTCTCGTTGCTCATCTTCATCTAATCGTTTTGCCAAAAGATGCCGATAGTTCTGCCAACTTTTCATGGTCACATTTGAAGGGATAATATCCAGCACATTATTGTTGGCAATTGCTTCACTGATCTCATCTACAAACTGCTCGCCTCGTCGCACTTCGAGCATGACGATGCTGGCTGCTGTTTGGATACCATCGCGCTGGGCCAAATAGTAGGTCACAAACGCAAATAACCCCACCAGTATGGTGATCATTGAAGAAAAATTATCAACAAAGAGAAACTGAAACCACCCAGGATTCATGATGTCCTTTTACTGGGCAGTATTTGTAGTTGGCAGATTATACACTTAGCCACCGACGAATGTCAGGGCTTTGCCAGCGTTGCCGGCCCGGCCAGTGCGGCCAATGCGATGGACATAATCTTCGTAAGTATTGGGCTCATCATAGTTGATCACGTGGGTGACCCCACTGACGTCAATACCACGAGCAGCAATATCAGTTGCCAACAAAGCTTGAACTTGATCTTGTTTGAAAAGTTGGAGTGAGCGCTGACGAGCACCTTGGCTTTTGTTGCCATGGATAGCCGAAACACGCAAACCTCGATCAGACAAAACACGTTCTAGTTTGTTAATGCCATGTTTGGTCCGACCAAACACGATCACCTTGGAAAATTCATCTCTTTTCTGTAAAAGCTGGACTAAGATTTCAATTTTTGACTCACCTGATTTGATTTTGATCACATCTTGGTGAATATGGTTGTTGGTTTCACGTTGTTTGACACTGATCACCACTGGTTCGTGGACGAATGACTTCATGACATTTTCGACTTCTGGTGTCATCGTGGCACTAAAGAAGAATGAACTTCGCTCTTTAGGTAATTGATTGACGATAAAGCGAATATCATGAACAAATCCAATATCGAGCATCCGATCGACTTCATCCAAAACGATGTTAGTAAATAGATCAGGATTAAAAGCTTGACGTTGCAGTAAATCTTTCAAACGACCGGGAGTAGCCACCACAAAATGTGGGTTTCGTCGTAACTGAGAAATTTGTGAAGTAATATTGGCACCCCCGATACAAAGTGCATAACTGAGATCCAAACCTTGGATAAAAGCTTTGAGCTCATCCAAAATCTGAACAACCAGCTCACGGGTGGGAGCTAATATCAAAACCCCTTGGTTACGATCTAAAATCACACGATTGATCAATGGCAATAAGAAGGCTGCCGTTTTACCGGTACCGGTGTTGGCTAAACCAACCACATCCTTGCCTTGCATGATTTGTGGGATAGCTTGATCCTGGATTGGAGTCGGCACGGTATAACCGTGGCTGGTGATATTTTGCAATACACTAGCCTCTAATCCAAAATCGCTAAATTGATGGGTAATTTCAAATGTTTCAGGTTCATTAACACTGACACCTTGATTCACATATTTATCATGGCGAATAAAAGTTTTTTTGACAGCAAATTTCTGCCCACGAGAACTGGAACGTTGAAATGGTTGACGCGAACGTCGATCATTATGATATGACATACTAAACCTAGACCTTTTGTCTAAACTAAACCGGAAAGAATCTCACTCAAGTGAATCGTCACTTTTTCAAACCGAAGAAGAGTAGTATATCAGAAATTGTCCTATAATTCAAGCAGGGTTGCTGTATACCCCAAGGATTCGATCTGTTTTTTCAATTTTGGCACACTGATCTGGTCTGGTTGATACATGATTTTAGTCACCCCTTGGGCATAGCTGGTTTCAGCGGTACTTACCCCTGGCAAATCCTCAAGTAAACCATCAATGTTTAGGCTGCAACTAGTACAGTGCATACCATCGATTTTAAAGGCAACTTTATCTCCTTTAGGTGTTTTTTTTGACAAAAATCCAAACATGTTTCTCCCTTATATTACTTCCAAAATTCCGGTATACATTCCCATCGAACAGGTATAGGTGAAACGACCTTTTTTCTCAGGTACAAATGAAAATGTCTTGACGTCAGTCGATTCCAAAAAGACTTTGATCCCAAAATCTTTAAGTAAAAAGGATAACGCGCAGGAATAAACTCCGTTGCTCGCTAAGGTAAGTTGGACCGGCAAGCCTTGTTTGACTCGGACATAATCAGGGGCATAGCCATCATTTAAGATTTCGATACTGACTTTCTGGACTTCACCATCCAGAACTACTCCACCATCCTGGCGTTGTGAAAATCTCTCATCAGAAAAAAAGTAGCGAATCGGCTCAGTCAGTTTCTGAAAGGTAACTGGTGCATTTACCACCACCAGCACTCCATTCAAAATATAGAGCGCCATTCCGATCAACAGAGCACTAGCGACTTTATCGAGTCGTGATTTCCACTGGGCTGTCACTTTGGTCGATAGTACACCCAAGAGAATAAAAAGTGGTGTCGTCCCTAAAGTGAAAGCCAGCATCGTCAGGGCACCACTGATTGGGTGGCCACTGTTGATAGCCACTACTTCCATCGCTTGAGTTACTCCACAAGGGATAAAAACTGTCATCAATCCCAGTATCACTGGGGCAAACCATTCTTGAGCCTTACTCTCTTTGCGAATCAATCGTTTAAGAAAATGGGGCGGCTGTAAAAGCACCCAACGAAAAATGGGATGGACTTGCAGTAAATTAAGCGCGGTCGCCAACATGAAAAAGGCGGTAAACAACTGAAAGAAAATCCGCAGTTCAAGACTGATCGTCACCAATGATCCCAGCCAGCCCAACAAAAAACCCAGCACAGTATGTATCAAAATTTTAGCTACCATGAAGGCTGTCACCGCTGACCATGAGGTTGTTTTCTGTTCACCCACATTTTGATTGACAGCCATGCTCGCCACGAGCCCACCTTGGACGGCCAAACAAGATAACCCACCCGTCGTCAGTCCTGTTAAGAAAATTGCCCACAAATTCATAATGTCCTTACTTCAAATTCAGCCGCTTTAGTCGAAGCGCATTTAATACCACACTCACACTTGAGAATGCCATTGCTCCACCGGCAATAGCTGGACTGAGTAAAATCCCCCAAATAGGATACAGCACTCCAGCCGCAACCGGGATACTCACCACATTATAAAAGAACGCCCAAAAAAGATTTTCAGCCACATTTCTCATTGTGGCTTTGGCCAACACTAAGGCTTGAGGCAATTTTGCCACATTGCCGCCCAACAGAGTCACACCAGCTGACTCGATCGCTACATCGATGCCTGTTCCCATAGCTACACCAACATCTGCCGTGGCGAGCGCCGGGGCATCATTGATACCATCTCCTACCATTGCTACCACCTGGCCTTGAGCTTGCAGTTCGGCCACCACTTTAGCTTTATCCTGAGGAGCAACTTCAGCATAGACCTTAGTGATACCAGCTTGTCCGGCAATATAGTGTGCCGTTTCAGTGTGATCACCAGTTACCATAGCCACTTGCATGCCCATGGCTTGTAGCCTATCAATTGTGGTTTTAATACCTTCTTTAAGTACATCAGCAATGCTGACGTAGGCGATGATGTCTTTCTTGGTCATCAGGAAAACCGGCGTTTTGCCTTCGTTGGTCATGGTCGAGATCATGGTGACATCGAGTGTTACTCCCAGCTCTTTGGCCATAGCCATATTACCTGCAAAGTATTCCTTGCCGGCAATCACACCCCGCAAACCTTTACCTTCAATACTTTTGAAGTTAGTGACCGGCTCAAGTGCAAATCCACGCTTTTTAGCTTCGTTTAAAATCGCGATCGAGATCGGATGCTCGGAATGACTTTCAAGTGAAGCCAAAATCTTGAGAGCTTTCTTTTCTTCAACCTCAGCAACCGCGGTCATTGCTACAAATTCTGGAGTGCCTTTGGTGATGGTGCCAGTCTTATCGAATAAAATCTGTGTCACTTTGGCAAATTTTTCTAAATGCTCAGCATTTCTTATCAAAA